>JAFNAB010000028.1 GCA_017859955.1 Holophagaceae bacterium | reverse complement strand
GGGGGGTCAGGGGCACGTAGGGGGTGTCGGTCTTCTTGGGCCAGGCGCCGGTGTGGGCGACGGTGAGAATGACCTTGTTGGACAGATCGGACATGGTTTTCCTCGAACAATGGTTTTTAAGCGCACCTTTCCAGCGCCATAGCTGGCACTGGAAGCGC
Source organism: Holophagaceae bacterium (assembly GCA_017859955.1). Classification (GTDB taxonomy): domain Bacteria; phylum Acidobacteriota; class Holophagae; order Holophagales; family Holophagaceae; genus Holophaga. The sequence continues at coordinate 29,068 of JAFNAB010000028.1, read as the reverse complement.
ATGAATGAAACGGGCGGGCTCCTGGGCGCAGCCAGCAGTTTCCCGAATGGGAATGCCCTTGCGGAGACTGCGATTCCCGAATCCTATGCAAACCAGTCGATTCCTGGAATTCGAAAGGATCAATGGCTGCAATAGCGATTTTCTATGGGTTGTCCCTGACCCGTGAGATTGGGGCAGTCGGTCTCGCGGCTCCTCGCCAACCCAAGTCGGGCCAGCTTCTCGATCACCAATAGCTGACAAGTTTCAAAAACCAGCATTTGATCAAGCATGGCGACTCGAATTACACCGGATCGAAGGATTCTTCTATCGTCACAATTGAAAATTCGGGTTTCCAATCAGGGAGGCACTCAGGAAAGCTGGCAGTGCTTTTGCCGCAAAAGTCAATACTGCCGCCCAAACCAGCCCCACCTGGCGATGGATATCCAGCCATCTGCCTTTGGCCTGCTGATCCGTATGCACAACTCAAGCAAATACAGTTATTTTCCAGAAAAACGGGAGAACGCATGAAAAAGATCGCATGTTCCATTGCGGCCATGGCCACCCTTCTGGCTGTGGGTTGCGACAAGAAAAGGGCAGCCGAGATCAAAATCGGCGTGGTCCAGGCACAGACAGGTATGTTCGCTTCCTTCGGCCAAGGCGCCGTCTTCGGCCTCCAGGCCGCTGTGGAAGACATCAACAGGCTGGGTGGCGTCCAGGTCGGCGACCAGAAGATGCCCATCAAGCTTGTGGTGGTGGATAACGAGAGCGATCCCAACAAGGCCGGCTCCCTGGCCGAAGGGCTCATCAACCAAGACGGGGTCAGTTTCATCGTGACGGGGGATGAGCCGCCCCCGATGCACCCAGGCGTCTCCCAGGCTTGCGAGCGTTACAAAGTCCCTTACGTAACCAGCACTGGCCCCTTGGAAGCCTATGCCGCCATGCGGAATGAAACGCCCACCAAGTGGCAGTACACTTGGGCGAGCGGCATGATGGCCATTTCAAGTCCAGCGACCGGAAATGACTTCCGGGCGGGCAAGCCCGGCTACACCGTGCTGGATACCTGGGTCTCCATGCTGGACCAGTTCGGATCCCAGACGAACAAGAAAGTCGGGATCCTGGCCTCCGATGATCCCGACGGCCGCAGCTGGTACACCCTTTTCGGCCCCTCCCTGAAGAAGCTGGGCTACACCCCCGTCAGCGTCGAAAAGAACCTTGGCCTGACTCCCATGGAAACCACGGACTTCTCCTCGGTGGTGCAGGCTTGGAAGGATGCGGGCGTGGAGATCCTGTGGGGCAATGCCCCCGGTCCCTTCTTCGGTGCCGTCTGGAAGCAGTGCAAGGCCCTTGGTTTCACACCCAAGATCGCCATGATCAGCCGGGGAGCGCTTTATTACAACGACGTGAATGCCTGGGGTGGCGATCTTCCCTACGCCATCGGTTCCGAGGTGTGGTGGGATCCCTCATTCAAGAACTGTCCAGGATTCGGGGATACCACCCCCGCCTCCCTGGCCGCACGCTGGAAGAGCGCCAAGAATCAGCCACTGAACCCCGCCATCGGTCCTGGCTACCGTTCGATCCAGATCATCGTGGATGCCATCCAGCGAGCCAAGTCCCTCGACTCCGAAAAGGTCAACGCTGCGCTCAAAGAGACAGACCTCATGACTATCTGCCACCGGGTCAAGTTCGACGAGTTCCACTTCAACCGCGGCCCTGTGGTTTTCGGCCAGTGGTTCAGGAACGACACTCCGGAGAAATGGGAATTGCGGACCGTCTTCTCCAAACTGGACTTCGTTCCGAAGAACGGCGAACCGATCTTCCCCATGCCTGCCAAGTAGACCTGACCTGGGGCGGACTGGTGGGCCAGCCCGCCCCTTGGCGAGGGTTTCAACAGACTCACCCCTCGGGAAGGGTCATCAGGAATTGCGAAAGCAAGGGATTATCGCTTTTCTCGTGCCAGATGGCCTCGAAGCGCACCTGGGGAACCTCGTCTGCAAAGGTCAGGCACTTCACCTGGTACTGGGGATAGAACTCGACCATCCTGCGGGAAATCACCGCGACTCCCAGCCCAGCTTCAATCATCAACAGAAGGGTTTCAACATCCGGCACCATTCGCACGATCCGGAGGTCGAAGCCGTTGCGGTGGCAAGACCGCTCCAGCCAGTTCAAGACCGGCGAGGAGGCTTCCCGGGTCAGGGTGACGACCGGCGTCATCTCCAGCATGGTGAGCGACGCGGAGTCCCGAGAGGCCAGGGGATGGTCCAGGCGGAGCGCAAGCACAAGATCATCGGTATAGAGGGTGCGTCGGTGGACGCCTCCCGCACTTTCCTGCCCCAAGCTCATGGTGAACCCAACATCCACCTGGTTGTTGGAGACCGCCTCATCCAGCCCTGTCAGCGTATAGCGGTTCAGATTCAACCCGACTGCGGGGTGGGCGATAGCAAAGTCATGGATCCAATGAGACATCATGCTGTTGCTGATGGGGCCCAGAAAGCCCAGGGAAATCGTTCCGATGGCACCCGAGTCCAGTTCACGGAGTCTTTGAACAAGATCGTTGTATTCCTGCATGATCTTGCCCATGTGCTGATAAAAATACGATCCGTTTTGTGTAAGTTTAACAGCATGGGAGTCCCGAACAAAAAGCTTAACGCCAAGTTCGTTTTCAAGTGATGATATCTGATAACTTACAGAAGGCTGCGTCATATACAGTCGCGCCGAGGCTTTGGTGAAATTCAAATTCTCCGCAACCGCAAAGAAACATCGCCACTGCCTGGTATCCATAAGAACTCCTCAGCGTGTTCCAGATTGCATATATATGTGGTCAAGCTGCCTCCAAAATACCCTACTGGCCGCTCCACAATGCGATAGATAACATCTATCGCAACAATATAATCATTCGAATTCCCCCACCAAAGCATTTCCCCTATGGTTTGGATACTCTTCCAGCGCAGCGCAGAACCAAACGCTTGAAGCGAATCCGAGACCAGTGACCGAGCTGGGAATTCCATCTCGAACGCATTCCACCCCGTCCTCCATTTCTGCAGTTCAACTTCAGGGTTGATCTGCTTGGAACCCCTATGCCAAGGCCACCCTAAATTCACATCGAAAAACATCATTCATATAACCACCAAGCACCAGTGCCACAAACCAATGGAGAAACAGCCATGAGCAAGAAAATCTATATCGACCTGAGCCACCCCTTCAGCGCGGAAGCCCCCCGCTGGCCCTACTTCGAGAAGGCCAGCGTCAACAGCACCCACACGATGGCCAAGAGCGGCGTCCTCACCCAGTGGATCAACGTCCCCCAGCACACCGGGACCCACTGCGACGCTCCCCGCCATGTCATGGAATACGAATTCGATGGACGGCGCGCCCGCTATACCCATGAGATGCCCATCGACGCCTACACCGGCGAGGCCGTCTGCCTGAAGATCGAGGTCGAGCCCTGGGCCCTGATCGGCCCCAAGGACTTGGAGCTGGCCTGCAAGAAGGCCAAAATCAAGCCCAGTGAGCTGGAGGGCATGGTCGTCGTCCTGGATACCGGCATGCACAAGTACTACGACGATTCCAAGGCCTACTACCACTACGCCTGCGGCACCGGGGTCGAGGCCGGCGAATGGTTCGTGAAGCACAAGGTCAAGTGCGTGGCCATGGACGGCCAGGCCCTCGACCACCCTCTGCACACCGCCATGGGCCTGAACGGCGGCACCCGCCTGAATCTCCTCGGCCACTCGGGCCGCCCCCTGGTGGAGGAGTACAAGGAGCTGTTCGGCGCCGAGGCCTACGCCGAGTTCGACAAGGAGGAGTACATCCAGCTCCACGGCCAGGCCGCCTACGACCAGAAGTATGGCTTCCTCGAAGCGCACAGCGGCTGGGGCACCTGGGAGCCCTGCCACAAGCTCATGCTCGGCAACGGCATCGTGGGTGTCGAGAACCTGGGCGGGGATCTCGCCAAGGTGAGCGGCAAGCGATTCAAGTTCATCTGCTTCCCCATGCGCTGGTACATGGGTGACGGCTCCATCGCCCGCTGCCTCGCCGAGATTGACGAGGATCAGGTGAACGAGGTTCCGGACCGTGAGTACCTCTACGGTGGCACCGGCTACGCTGACGAAGCCCGCGGCGGCGCCAACGGCATGCGATACATCCAGCGCCTCTTCAACCGGAACAAGAAGTAGCTGGGAGACGTCTCCCGACAGGGCGGTCCATCGGGATTCCCACAGCCTGAAGACCGGACAACCGGGGGGGGAATCCCCCCCGGAAGCCATTCATGACAGGGCGGCCGATGGGTCGAAAGCAGCAGGAGGGAAGGAATATGAATCGGGAAATCGTGGTCCTCAGTGCGGTCAGATCGGCCATCGGCAGCTTCGGCGGGGCCCTCAAGGACATGGATCCATGTGCCCTCGGCGGTCTTGTCATCAAGGAGGCCATCCAGCGCGCCGGCGTCGACGGAAACCAGGTCACCTATGCCACTGTCGGCAACACCATCCCCGCGGACGGCCGGTTTCCCTATGTCGCCCGGGTCTCTTCGGTTGCTGGCGGGATGCCCATGGACTCGGTCGCTTTTGGTGTGAACCGCTTATGCGCCTCTGGATTGCAGGCCATTGTGTCGACATCGCAGGCCATCCTCCTCGGCGAAGCAGACTTCGGGATTGGCGGGGGAGTGGAAGTCATGTCCCGTGGAGGCTACCTCATGCCGAACGCCCGCTGGGGCGCCCGGATGGGGGACACGCCCCTCGTCGACATGATGGTGGGCACGCTCACGGACCCCTTCGGGGCCGGCCACATGGGTGTCACCGCCGAAAACGTAGCCGCAAAGTGGGGGATCACACGGCAGGAGCAGGACGAGCTGGCACTAGAGTCCCAGCTGAGAGCCGCCCGCGCAATCAAGGCCGGACACTTCACCCCCCAGATCGTGCCTGTGATTCTGCGCAGCAAGAAGGGAGATATCACCTTCGACACGGATGAGCACCCCAGGCCCACCTCACCCGAAGCCCTGGCCGCCATGAAACCGGCATTCAAGAAGGATGGTACCGTGACCGCAGGGAATGCCTCCGGGCTCAATGACGGAGCGGCATTCTTCCTCTTGGCGGAAGCCTCGGCTGCCCAGAAGGGCGGCCATAAACCCATCGCCAGGCTGGTTTCCTGGGCTGTGGCGGGTGTGCCCAACGAGCTCATGGGGGAAGGCCCGATCCCGGCCTCCAGGCTGGCCCTTTCCCGGGCAGGCCTGAGGATCGACCAGATGGACGTCGTGGAATCCAACGAAGCCTTTGCAGCTCAGGCAATCGCGGTCTCCCGCGCGCTCGGCCTGGACCCCGCCAAGACCAACCCCAACGGTGGCGCCATCGCCCTCGGGCACCCCATCGGCGCAAGTGGTGCGTTCATCGCGACCAAAGCCCTTCACGAACTGGAAAGGATCCAGGGGCGCCATGCCCTGGTGACGATGTGCATCGGCGGCGGACAGGGTATCGCGGTAGTGTTTGAGCGAATCTGATCCAGGGAGCGCGCCATGATCCTTCTGACTTCTGCCAACGGGAAGACGGGTCGGCATATGATGAAAGCCATGGTGGCCGAGGGGCTCCCGGTCAGAGCCATCTGCCGATCCTCTGCGGGTCCGCTCGGCGCTCAGGAAGTCCTCCATGGGGACCAGCTGGACAGAGTTTTTCTGGGCCGTGCGATGGAGGGCGTCAAGGCAGTGATCCACATCGGCCCGCCCATGCATCCACACGAAAGCGCCATGGGACAGTTCGTGATCGAGGCCGCCCGGGAGAAAGGCATTGAGCATTTTGTCTACATCTCGGTTCTTCACCCGCAGATCGAGGCCCTGCTCAACCACCAGGCCAAGCTGCGGGTGGAGAACGCCTTGATCCAGTCCCGCCTGCCCTTCACCATCCTCCAGCCGACCCACTACATGCAGAACATCGATGTGGCCTCGGTCGTGGCGTCCGGCGTCCTGACCTCGCCCTTCGCCCTGTCAAGCCGCCTTTCCTTCGTGGACATGGAGGATGTGGCGGAGGTGGCCGCAAAGGTCATTCTGCAGCCGGATCACTGGTTCGCGACCTATCCCCTCAGCAGCGAAGACTGCCTGACCACCCATGAGGTGGCGGAAGCCATCTCCACCCATGCCGGAAGACCCATCGAGGCGCGCTACATCTCTCTGGAGCAGATCCTGGATACCCCAGGTACCGAAGGCAGCGTAGGGGACCAGACCCTGGACAATCTCCGTAGACATCGAAGAGAAGTCCCGGACTACTCCATCGACGCGCTCCGCCGACTGGTCGCCTGCTACAACAGCTATGGCATTCGCGGGAATCCCAATGTGCTCAGGTGGCTCCTGAACAGGGATCCGACCAATATCACGGCTTTCATCCGTCGCCACCTCCCCCCGTCCAGGAGCGAGGATGGACAGCGGTAAAAGACAAAACCCATCGCGGCCGATCCTGTGAACATTGACTCCCGGCCTACCTTCTTTTCGATCCTTGGGGTCCGATGGCAAGTTCTTCGGAACGCGTGCACCATCATGATGAATACGCGCCCTATGACAGCGATTAGGTAAGAGATTCCCCGGCCAGAATCGCATCCGCCTCTGCCAGCAGAACCTCCAGGGCCGGATTCAGGGCCTCCCGGTTCCACACCAGGAAGACGTCCTCCGTGGAGCCGTCCCCGGCGAGGGGGATGATCTTCACCCGAGCACTTCCACAGGTGGCGGCCCGGTAGGCCGGGAAGACCGCCAGCCCCTCTCCGGCCTCCACCAGCAGGACCACGGAATCGAAATCGGGCACGCGATGCACCAGGTTGGGGGTGAGCCCGTGACGCGCGAACATCCGGATGACACCGGACCGATCAGGTGGATCAGAGTCTTGTAGAAGATGGACGATAGGCATGGATTCCAATTCATCCACCGTGAGGAACTCCCGCTCTGACAATAAGTGATCCTCGGGGAGCATGACTGCCAAGGGTTCCATACCCACCAGCCTTCGTCCAAAACCAGGATGTTCTTTCTCGCTGAAACTCATGGTCACCCCGACATCCAGCTGCCCTTCCTCCAGGGCCCTTTCCAGATCAGCTAGATTCAGCCGGGAGAGCTGGAGCAGCGTACCGGGATGGCGCTGGCGGAAGGCCTTGATCAGACTGGGGACGAAGCCCCCCCCCGCATGCCCAGCGATGCCCAGGCGTACCTGGCCAAGCCTCCCGGCCTCGATGTCCCGGGCCTCCCCCACCACCTTCCGGTATAGGCTCAGGACATCTTCGATCTCATAAAAGAAATGCCGCCCTTGGGGGGTCAAGCGGAGAGACTGGGGAAGCCTCCGGAAGAGTGTGATGCCCAGTTCCCGCTCCAGGGCCGCGATCTGATAACTCGCAGCGGACTGGGTGATGCCAAGGAGACGGGCAGCCTTGGTGAAGCTCTGGTGCTCCACCACAAGCCTGAAACAGTTGAGCAGCTTGGTGTCCATAGAATTGTCCTATTCCCCCATTATGGCCGTATGTTCCTGGCCCCAGGGTGGGGCGCACAGCATCGATCTTCATCAGCTGCTGGTTCTTCACGGGAGTCAATGACCTCACTCCCGGCTACCTCGCGATCAAGCCTCCCATCGGCCTGGGGTACGGCCCAGTCCTCGCGGGCAAGCTCATGGGGCTCTACCAGATGTTTTTCATGCTGGGGGGACTGCTGGTGGGCTTCATCCTTGAAAAGATCTTCCGCGAAAGCGCCCGGACCACCATGGGCCTCGGCTTCCTAATCTCAGGCGTCCTGGCCGGGTCGCTCCTGTTTGGGGCCGTCTGCTCACGGATCTCCATGCTCAGCCTCGTGCTCCCCGCCACGGCCTTCTTCGCCGCCTGGGTCGTGCCCACCATCGTTGCCTTCATCTCCATCAACTACCACCACTCCGTGGTGGGCCGGATCACCGGCATAGCCTTCGGCATCGGATTCTCCGAGGGCATCCCCGGCATCCTGCTGGTCCAGTTCCTGCCCTCCCCGAAGAAAGCGTCCGGAACGGTCAAGGGCACAGACGAAGCCATGGCCTGACGGCAGCCTTGCATGAAAAGGGCGTGGGCCAGACGGCTGGCCGACGCCCTTCGTCGCGAGGCCAGAACCGAAGGCCCCCTAGCCCCGAACCCTTTGCCCCTGGCCGTGGAACCGGTCATCGGGCGCACCCCCTAGAATGGATCAGCATCAAAAATACGGAGATCAACTCATGGAAGTGAACATCACTCAGGACGCCCTGGGCACCCACCTGGACTGGCAGCACGAAGGCGTGACCGCCCACATGATCGACTGGTTCTGGAGCAACATGGAAAAGGCGGTGCTGCTCTGGCACCCCGAGCAGCACGAGCCTTTGCAGTGGGCCGTGCCGGTGACTCCGGGGGATCCCCGGGGCTCGGTCCATATCGCCCCCCAGACCTGGAACGACGGCAGTCGCCAGAACCTCTATATCCGCATGGAGCGCCTCGAAGAGGTGCCCCCCGAAATCCGTGACTACATCTGCTACGAGCATGTCTACATCGCGGCCGGATTGGGTTTCGGAGAAGAGTCCCTGATCAATCCCTCTCCCATGGGCTACCGGCTCCATCAGTGGGAAAAGACGGACTACGGTGTCGTCGGCAAGTCCTCCGCCTTCGGCACCCGCAAGAAGGAAACCCACGAAGACGGGAAGATCTGGGCAGCCCACTGCGCCCAGGAGATCGGCAACTGGGGCGTCTTCCTCCCCCAGCTCCACAGCCTCTACAAGCCGGTCAGGAACCCGCTCTACAATCCCTTCGCAGATCTGTCCCTGGAAGGCAGGGGGCGTGAGGCCCGCTACAGATTCCTGAAGTAGTCCCCAATTTCCAGCCACGAAAAAGGAGCACTCGACGTGCTCCTTTTTCGTGGGGGTATGAAAGCTTACGCAGTCGGCATGGAGGGCTGAATGAAATCCCTGTACTCCGCCATCCGCCTGCTGAAGGACTCCGTCTTCCGGAGCTCGGCGATCTTCATCTCGTTGCCCTTCACATCGTCCAGGTGGTGGAACTTGCCGGAGACCGTGTTGTGGGCATGCTTGATCTGTTCGGCCGGGAACTCAAAGCTCACCTTCCCCTCCACCGACTTGAGCTCACCGATCAGGCCACAGACCTCGCAGACCGCCTCGGTGATGGAATTGTTGAGGTAGAAGTTCCGGGAGTGGCAGTTGGGGCAAACGCCGGGATCACCCAGATACGTGGCGCTGGCGGGATCCTGCAGGGCCTTCACCATGTTCACGCCCACCTGACGGCATTGGGCCACCTTCTCGTCCTCCGCCACGATGGCCTTGGACCAGGGGAAGACGATCTCGTCTATGATCTTCCACTCAGGGGTCATGGCGAAGAGCTTGGCATCCGTGGCCACCCGGGTAACCCAGTCGCTGCCCCCGATCATGACGAAGGAGACGGGGATGTCGTCGCGCATCTGGCGGACATCCGGCCCCTCATTCCCGGTCTTCTCGGAGATCTGCTTGCAAGCCTTAAGGAAGGCCTTGTCATGGCTGGGGCCAGCGAGACGATCCTGAAGGATCTTGAAGCTCGCCGGGGCCCCCTTTTCGAAGATGGGCATGAAGATGACGATGCCGTCCGCCGAGGCGATCCTGTCATCCAGCCAGGGGAAGTCGTCCTGAATGATGCACTGGGGATTCCTGCCCTGGACGAGCTTCTTGACGCAGGCCACGCAGCCGTTGCAGGGCTTGAGATCCAGCTCCAGAGGGCGGATGAACTCAATCTCGGCTCCCATCTCCTGGGCGGCCTTGAGGGCCTCCTTGCACATGGCGTCGTTGCTGCCGTTCTTTCCACCAAAGGAAATACCTAGGATTTTCATGATTCACTCCAAAGATGAACAAGATGCATTCAATTAATTAATAATACATAAACAGAGCGCTGCCCATTGCCCTCGCCAAACCTATCCCCGTGAATTCCCGTGCATCTCCGGCCTGAAAAGCAGGAATAGCCGGGGATGAACGGGGATTCACGGGGTTGGAGGACCTTGCCCCGGCCCGACGATCCAGGCAGAAGGACAGGCCTCAGGGCCTTTCCCGGTAGCAGTTGCCCTGGTGAGGCTCCGGCTTGGCGAGGCTGGGCAGGTAGCACTTCCAGTCGTCGTAGCAGGTCCGGGCCTCACAGCTGTCCGGATTCAGGATGGCGGGCGGGGGCGTGGCTTCCCTGGTGACGAAGTCGAAAGCCACCCGCTCGGTCATATAGATAGAGTGACTGGCCTGGATGTCGACAAACTGGCCGTAACTCTCCAGCAGGGCCTGGCGGATCTTGGGATCCTTGCCAAAGGCGAGGGCGTCCTCCAGGCTATCGAACCAGAACTCCTCCAGGCCGGCGTACTGATCCACGCCGCCCTTCTCGAAGAGGGTCCCCTTGAACTGGTTGGGATCGAGGCCCAACTGGCGATCGATCTCATACTTGCGCAAGCCACGCTCCTTGAGCAGGTCTACCACCAGGGCGGCGTGCTTGTCGACCAGGAAGGCATTGAATTGCTCGACATCCACACCCGGCTTGAGCTTGAGGTTGTGGATCAGCTTGACGCCGCCGGACTTGAAGTCGGGACGCTCGTAGGCCGTCGTGCCCTGCAGAAGGTGCAGCTCCATGGTGGAGTCGCTGAAGCTGTGGGGATGCATACGGCCCCGGTAGTCCTCGCTGCCCACGGCGGGAGGAATGACATGCAGCCCCTCGATCCAGTGCTCGGCAAAGCTCTGCCACCGGGTCTCATGCAGAGGCAACAGCCGAGCCTCGTCGGGGATCATCTCGAAGTCGTATGCAAAGTGCTGAACGTAGCGCTTGAAACAGCGCATGGTGGAGGCGTTGGTGACCATCAGGGCCACGTGGATGACCGCCCATTCGTAGTAGAACCGCTCAGTGCTGAGGGAGGGGTGGTGCCTGCTGGTGATATTCCACTTGATCATGGATAGCTCCGTAGAGTGGGGTTATCCCGTTATTTTGACCACCCAGAATGAATATAATTCGATAAATAGCACCAAACTGCATTAAAGTGACAAATGAGTCAATATCCCCAGATTTCTTATGAGCCTAGCCACAAAGAATCCGATGACCCCATGACTTTGCAGCTCCCGGGATACCATGGAAGGTTCGGTACCTTCGCATCCTGGGAGCTCCATGATTTCGTTTTCCAATGTCAGCAAGCAGTACGGCCAGCAGATCCTCTTCATCGACGCCAGCTTCCAGGTGAACCCCGGGGAAAAGGCAGGCCTGGTGGGCCCCAACGGGGCGGGCAAGTCCACCCTCTTCCGCATGGTGATGGGGGAGGAGAGCCCGGATGACGGCGTGGTGGCCGTCCCCAAGAAGCTGACCGTGGGCTACTTCCGCCAGGAAGTGGACGAGATGGGGGGCCGCACGGTGCTGGAGGAGGCCATCGCGGGCTCGGGCCGCCTGGGTGAACTGCACCACGAGCTGGAAGGGCTGAACCACGCCATGTCGGACCCGGACCAGGCCGACAGGCTGGACGAGATCCTGGAGCGCTTCGGGCATGTCCAGGAGGAGTACGAGCACGCCGGGGGCTATGAGCTGGAGGCCAAGGCCCGGGCCTGCCTGGAAGGTCTGGGCTTCGCCCCGGAGCAGATCGACGGGGACGTGGGTGCCCTCTCGGGCGGCTGGAAGATGCGGGTCTCCATGGCCAAGGTGCTTTTGGGGAACTTCGACGTCCTGCTGATGGACGAGCCCACCAACCACCTGGATATCGAATCCATCCTCTGGCTGGAGAACTTCCTCCGGGGCGTGGATGCCACCCTGCTGATGACCTCCCACGACCGGGACTTCATGAACCGCATTGTCTCCAAGATTGTGGAGATCGACGCCGGCGACATCATCAGCTACTCCGGCAACTACGATTTCTACGTCAAGGAGCGCGAGCAGCGGGAAGCCAACCTTGAGGCAGCCTACGAGCGCCAGCAGGCCAAGCTGGCCAAGGAGCAGCGCTTCATCGACCGTTTCAAGGCCCACGCCGCCAAGGCCGCCCAGGTCCAGAGCCGGGTGAAGGCCTTGGAGAAGCAGGACCGCATCGAACTGCCCAAGAAGCGCCAGGTGACCAAGTGGCAGTTCCGCTCCCCGGGACGCTCCGGAGACGATGTGGCCATGCTGGAGGGCATCTGCAAGGCATACGGTGACAAGAAGATCTACCGGGACTTCGATTTCCACATCCGGCGCGGGGAGCGCTGGTGCGTCATGGGCAAGAACGGCGCCGGCAAGTCCACGCTCCTCAAGATGGTGGCTGGGGCCATCACACCGGATTCCGGCAACGTCAAGCTGGGGGCCAGCCTCAAGATGGGCTACTTCGCCCAGCAGTCCCTGGACCTCCTGAATCCCGACCTCACGGTGCTGGAGCAGATGCAACAGGACTTCCCCATGGAAGGCCTGGGGGTGCTTCGCAACATCCTGGGGGCCTTCCAGTTCTCCGGGGACGATGTGGACAAGCCCATCCGCGCCCTCTCCGGCGGCGAGAAGTCCCGCCTGGTCATGGCCCGCATGCTCTTCAATCCCCCCAATTTCCTGGTGCTGGACGAGCCCACCAACCACCTGGATCTGGCCACCAAGGAAATGCTGATCGAGGCCCTGAAGGACTTCGAGGGCACCATGCTCTTCGTGTCCCACGACCGTAACTTCCTCCGGGGCATCGCCAACCGGGTGCTGGAACTGGCCGTGGAAGAGCATGAGACGCCCCTGCTCTACCAGGGCACCTACAACGAGTACGTGGCCAGCACCGGGCACGAGGCGCCGGGGGTGCATAGCTGAGGGCCATCCATTGCACGTCCTGGTGATTTTCGCCCATCCAAGCCGAGGCTCCTTTACTGGCCAGGTGGCCGAGGCTTTTTGCCAGGGTCTCCACACCGCGGGACACACAGTGGAGTTCGCCGACCTTTACCAGGAGGGTTTCAATCCGACCATGGAAGCCGCCCAGTTCGACCTGGAAACCTCCATGGACCCCCAGAGCCCACGGCCCGGCGATGTGCAGGCAGAACAGGCGCGCCTGGATCGCGCAGAGGGTCTGGTCTTCGTCTACCCGTTCTGGTGGTCAGATGTCCCCGCCATCCTCAAGGGCTGGTTCGACAGGGTCTGGACTTACGGCTATGCCTACGCCTACGAGGCAGACCGCAGCCGGACCAGCCAGCTCCGGGTCCAGAAAGCCCTGGCCCTTTGCCTAGCTGGACACACCGACGAGAAACTGGAGGCCCTGGGATTGCGGGATGCCCATTACCGGATTCTCGTGGAGGACCGCCTGCTGGGCGTAGGTATTCCGGAGGCCCATCTGGAAATCATGGGCGGACTCTCCGGGAACCTGCCCGAGCGTCGCACGGAACTGCTGTTACGCGCCAGGTCCCTCGGCCAGGCGTTCTGACTTGGGTATGCGATCCATGCGATGACAACCCCCTAGCGAAGCGCAGCCACTTGATGGTGGAATTCCTCTATCAGGTCAACGTAAGACTGAAAGGAATTACCCATGCCCATCGATCCCCTGCACACCTGGGAAGCCGTCGAAGCCATCCGCGCCAAGGCCCCGGTCGTCCACAGCATCACCAACTATGTGGTCATGAACAATACCGCCAATGCGCTGCTGGCCCTGGGGGCTTCCCCTGTCATGGCCCACGCCCGGGAGGAGATGACCGAGATGGTGGGGATCGCCTCGGCCCTGGTCATCAATATCGGCACCCTGAGCGAGAAGTGGATCGAGTCCATGCATGCGGCCGCTGAAGCCGCCAACGCCCGTCGCATACCCATCATCCTGGACCCTGTGGGGGCCGGAGCCACCTCGTACCGGACCGGCACTGTCCGGGAACTCCTGAAGGGGGCCCGCCCCACGATCCTCCGGGGCAACGCCTCCGAGATCATGGCCACCTGTGGCGATCTGGCCCAGACCAAAGGCGTGGACAGCACCGAGGCCTCCCATGACGCCCTCGCAGCGGCCCACAGTCTCGGCAAGAGCTACGGCGCGACGGTCAGCATCAGCGGGGAGACGGACTACATCGTCGGGGGCGGCAGGACGATCCGGATCCACAACGGTCATGCCATGATGCCGCGCGTGACGGGCCTGGGCTGCACCGCCACCGCCCTCACCGGCGCCTTCGCCGCCGTTACCCCCGACCCCGTTCTGGCTGCCGCCCAGGCCATGGCGGTCATGGGCATCGCCGGGGAGATGGCCGCCGAGAAGGCCGAAGGCCCGGGCACCCTGCAGCTGCACTTTATTGATGCCCTCTACCGGATGACCGCTGACGATGTGCAGCACCGTATCCGGGTCGAGGCCTGAGGGGTGGCCCCGAACCATCACACTCATGAGCGTGTCTCCAAGGAGACCCGCTCATGAAAGGGCTTTGTCTGGTGACAGACCGGGGCGCCTGCGCCGGTCGCCCCCTGGAAGAGGTGGTCCGGCGGGCCCTGGGCGGGGGCATCTCCTCGGTCCAACTCCGGGAAAAGGACATGGGCACCAGGGACTTCGTGGCCCAGGCCAAGGCCCTCAAGGCCCTCCTGGGTCCCATCCCCCTCATCATCAACGATCGAGTGGATGTGGCCCTGGCCAGCGGAGCCCAAGGCGTCCACGTGGGGCAGAGCGACATGGACCCCGAGGATGCCCGGCGCCTTCTGGGACCCCAGGCCATCCTCGGCCTTTCCGTGGAGACCTGGGAGGATGTGGTGCGGGCCCAGGACCAGCCCGTGGATTACCTGGGGGTGAGCCCGGCTTTCGGAACACCCACCAAGACGGACACCAAAGGGGCCTGGGGGCTGGAAGGCCTGGCCCGGATCCGGACCTTCTCCCGCCACCCCCTGGTGGCCATCGGCGGGATCCACCAGGGCAATGTGGGTGAGGTCGTGCGGGCCGGGGCCGAAGGTATCGCCGTGGTCTCGGCCATCTGCGGAGCCGAAATGCCCGAGGCGGCGGCGAGGGGCCTGGTGGGGTGCATCCGGCGCGTTCAGACCTGATCGCGTCCCTCAAAGGTGTCGGGCCCAGTCATTTCTTCCTGACGGTGCACATAGGTGATCACAAGCCCTTTGTCGCGGTGCTCGTACAGAATCCGGAGAGGTTTGACCAGCACCTCTCTGTAGAAACCTGAGCCGAACTCGGGAACCCACCGACCCATCTCCGGGTAGTCAGCCAGGCGCCGCAGGCTCCGGTCCACCTTTGCCCGAAGCAGACGGGCCGCCTCTGGGTTGAAAGCGCCGATGTAGTCGAGACGCTCGGCAAACTGTTCAGCAGCGGGCTCGGTCCAGAGGATTTTCAGGCCCACTTTGCCGTCCGGAGAAGAACCTCCTCATGGGGTAGAGTCCGCCCCTCGGCCAGGGCCTGCTGACCACGGATGATGCCCTCCAGCAGCACCAGTTTCCGTTCCTGCATGCGATAGCTGACGACATCCATCAGGACTGCAGCTTCCCGGCCATGTTCGGTGATGACCAGCGGCTCCTGCTCCCTCTGGAGTGCCGCGATGATATCCGTGGCCTTGCGCTTGATATCGGTGACGGGCACCAGTCTGGGCAGCATGTCGCACCTCCAATACAGGGGAATCCGGAGTGATACAATTCTAATACAATTATATCACTCCAGCAAGGTCCCCCGCAGCTACTTCAAGAAGCCCCGCTTCCGCATCAGGGCATCGGTATTCACATCCCGGCCCCGGAAGGCCCGGAAGGCCGCTGCCGGATCCTGGGTGTTGCCGCTGGAGAGGACCAACTCGCGGAAGCGCTTGGCCACCGCGGGATCCCAGGGCCCCTTGGCCTCCTCGAAGGCCTCCCAGACATCGGCCACCAGGGCGTCGGCCCAGAGGTAGGAGTAGTAGCCGGCCGAGTAGCCGTCCCCGGAGAAGATGTGATTGAACTGGGTGGGGCGGTGGCGCATGACGATCTCTTCAGGCATGCCCAGCTTGGCCAGCTCCTCCCGCTCGAACTTGATGGGGTCGATGGCTTGGCCCCCGGCCAGGTGGTACTTCATGTCGATGACCGCGGAAGCCAGGAACTCCATGGTCTTGAAGCCTTCGTTGAAGGTGGAGGCCTGCTTGATCTTCGCCACCAGCTCCGCCGGGATGGGCTTGCCAGTCTGGTAGTGGACGGCGAAGCGGTTCAGAACCTCCGGCGTGGACAGCCAGTGTTCATTGACCTGGGAGGGCAGCTCCACGAAGTCCCGGGCCACCGAGGTGCCCGCCAGGGAGGGATACTTCACATCGGAGAGCATGCCGTGGAGGGCGTGGCCGAACTCGTGGAACAGGGTCTCGGCATCATCCCAGGAGATCAGGACCGGCTGGCCGGGGGCACCCTTCGTGAAGTTGCAGTTGTTGGAGATGATGGGGGTGATGGCCGCATCGAGCTTCTCCTGCCCGCGGTACTCGTTCATCCAGGCCCCGGAATTCTTGCCGGGCCGGGCGAAGGGGTCGAAGTAGAAGAGGGCCAGGTGCTGCCCCTTGGCATCCTTCACCTCGAAGACAGTCACATCGGGGTGCTGGACGGGTACGCCCTTCACCGGACTGAAGCTGAGGCCGTAGAGCTGGCCCGCCGCCCAGAACATGCCGTCCCGGAGCTTGTCCAACTGCATGTAGGGCTGGACTTCACCGAAGTCCAGGTCGTACTTGGCCTTGCGCAGCTTCTCGGCGTAAAAGCGGTAGTCCCAGGGGGCCAGTTTGAATTTTCCGCCCTCCTTGTCGATGATGGCCTGCATCTCGGTCACATCGACCCGCACCTGGGCGGCGGCGGGCTTCCACATGGCCTCCATGAGGGCGACGGCCCGCTCGGGAGTCTTGGCCATGGACCGTTCCAGAGCCCAGTGGGCGTGGGTGGCGTAGCCCAGGAGCTGGGCCCGCTCGAAGCGCAGCTTGAGGATCTCAGCGCTGGCGGCTTTGTTGTCGGTCTTCCCGCCGTTCTCGCCTCGGTTGATGTAGGTGCGCCAGACCTTCTCGCGGACAGCGCGGTTCTCGGCGTAGGCGAGGAAGGGCTCCATGGAGGAGCGGGTATTAGCGACGACCCACTTGCCCTTCAAGCCCTTGGCCTCCGCGGCCCGGGCGGCGGAGGACTTGAAGTCGGCGGGGAGCCCCGCCAGATCAGCCTCCTTTTCAATGACCGTGAAGAGGTTGGTCTCGTCTTCCAGCACGTTGGAGCTGAACCGGGTGCTGAGGGTGGCCAGCTGCTGGTTGATGGCCTTGATGCGGGTCTTCTGCTCAGGGTTCAGCTTGGCCCCGGCCCGGACGAAATTGGTGTAATAAAGCCAGGCCAGGCGCTTCTGGACCGGGTCCAGGCCAGCCTTGTCAGCCCCCTGGTAGACGGCCTCGATGCGCTTGAAGAGGGGACCGTTCTGGACGATTTCATCGGAGAAGGCCGCCAGCTTGGGCATGACCTCGGCTTCGATCTTCCCCACTTCGCCCAGCTTCAGCGTGCTGAAGTGGACCCCGGCGAGGATGTTCACGCGGTCCAGGGCGCGGCTGGAGCGCTCCAGGGCGGCGATAGTGTTCTCGAAGGTCGGGGCCTCGGGATTGGCGGTGATGGCCTGCAGGTTGCGCCGCTGCTCGGCCATGGCCGCCTCGAAGGCTGGCAGGAAGTCCTTGGGGGCCACCTGATCCCAGGGAGGAACACCGCCGTAGGGACCGGTCCAGGGGGCGAGTATGGCTGGCTTCAAGGGCGTCTCCGCGCGGGCAGTGAGGGCGATGGCGCAGGCCATCCCGAGATGAATATAGGGGCGTCGGATCATGGGATTTCCTTCCTCGGTGATTCTGGATTATACCCAATAACACGAGGCATTCTTCAGGGTTCCCGCCAGGCCTCCAGCACTCGGAATCGTTCACCCATCATGGTGGGAAGGGTCAGTTGAAGCAGGTTCTCCATGCGCTTGATGCGGGCCACCGAATCCAGGGACAGCCACGCCTCCTCCCACGCGGCCAGGGGCGCATGTTCCCGGATCCAGCGGCTGAGACTGATGTGCCCTGTACTAGTTAGCCCCGAGCCTCGCACCAGGCTTTCCAGGCGGGTGAAGTCCACATCGGCCGTGAGATCCGCTTCCCCAGGCTCCTCCCACCAGCGCCCATCCACGGCATGTCCCTTGTAGCGCCGGAGGTCGGCCCCCTTGGACAGAAGGCGGGAAGCGCTTTCCCCGTAGTCGATGGCCAGGAAGAGGCCCGCCTGGAGGGACCCGCAGAGGTCTTTCACGAGCTTCGGCAGCCCCTCACACCAGACGCTCCCATCCCCGGGCTGAAGGCCATCCTCGGCCTGGGCCGCAAACCATTGGCCCGCTTCACCAGGATCCGCAGCCTCCCAGCCGGGGCCGTCCTCCGTCAGGACTTCCCGTTCCCAGGCCTCGCCGGTCCAGCGCCAGGGCTGGGCCGGAAGGGCGTCGAAAAGCTCGTTCGACAGGATCGCCCCCACCAGGGGAGGCAGAGCCTCCGCCTCAGACCGGAATTGCGCCTTCCCCATGGCGGCCCAGGGTTCCAGGGCCTGCTCAGCCAGGCAGCGAGCTGCAGGGTTATCATCTCGATGCAGGTAGAGCAGAGCCTCGGCAAAGTCGCCCTTGGCGGCACTCAGCAGATCCCGACCCAGCCAGCCCCGCCCCGCCCCCGGCTCCAGCACCGTGAAGACCCCGGGCCTGCCCAGGCGCTCCCAGGCCTTTTCCAGGCGCAGCGCCAGGGTCTCCCCCAGTAGGGGCCCCAGGTCAAGGGCCGTGTAGTAGTCCTTGCCCTCGAAACCCCAGGGGCCCACCGGGCGGCGGTAGTAACCCCGCTCCGGGTGGTAGAGGGCCTGGGCCATGAAGTCGGAAGCTGACTGGGTCATCGGTCCACCTGCTTGATCGGCCACTTCTCCAGCATCCAGGGCAGGAGCCACTGGGTCACCAGGAGGGCCAGGGCCACGCCGCCCAGGGAGGCCAGGCCCAGGCCCCGCAGGCCTCGGTAGCCGCTGAAGACCAGTCCCCCGAAACCCGCCAGGGTGGTGCCGGCGCAGACGGCATTGACCTTGGCCACCCGGGCAGCGGCACCGGGTTCATGCCGGGAGCGGTGCAGCAGGTTCATGGCGGTGTCGACGCTGACCCCCAGGGTGATGGGAATGGCCACCAGGCTCAGAAAGGTGAGGGGCTCCCCCACCAGCCCCAGGACGCCCACCACCCCCAGCTGTCCCGCCACCAGCGGAACCAGAGCCAGGAAGAAGAAGCGCCAGCTCCTGCCAAAGAGGGCCACCACCACCAACACCGCAGCAAAGGCCAGCCCGATGACCTGCAGTAGGGACTCCCGGGCCACCTCCTTGATGGCCCTGAAGAGGGGTCGGGTGCCCACCATGCGCGCCCCCACGGCCTTGGCCTCGGCCTCAACCCGATCCTGGGCAGCCTCTGGAAGACGCAGGGGCAGGGACAGATAGGGCGCCGCCGGGGCGGAGGGGTGGCGGCGCTGGAACCAGCGCATGAGGCTCCAGGGGTCCTCTCGGCGATCCGAAGCAGGCGCGGGAAGCAGTCCCTGAAAGGAAAGGGGCGCCGCCAGAGGGTTTTCGGCACTGGCCCGGAAGGCCGCCAGGGGACGTTCCAGGGCCGCCGGGTCCAACCCGGCCCGCGCCGCCTCCTCCAGGACCCGGCGGTACCAGGTCTCGGAACCCAGGGCCATGCGCAGCTCCTGGGAAGGGGTCTCCCAGGCGGGCATGGGAATGCCTTCCCGCCGCAGGGCCTCGGTGATGCGATTCCAGCGCTGGGCAAAGTGCTCGGGGTCGTCCAGGGGAATCTGAAGTTCCAGGGGCTGGAGGCCGGCTCCCATGGCCTTGCCCAGGGATTCCTGAAGTCTCAGGGCCGGATTCCCGGCCTGCCGGAAGCGGCGAAGATCCTCCTCCCAGGTCAGACGATGGGATCCCCACGCCGCAACCACCAGGATCAGGGCGGACAGGATCGGTTTCCAGGCTTTGAGGGGCCTCGGAAGCTCAGAACGCACCTCCCGTGGGGCGAAAATCCCCCGGCCCTTGTCCAGGGCCAGCAACAGGGCCGGTAGCACCAGGAAGCTCGACGCCAGACAGGCCAAGAGACCCAACCCCGCCGTCAGCCCCAGATCCCGAAACCCGGGGAAGGGTGTAAAAGTGCAGGCCAGGAAGGCCAGGGCGGTGGCCAGGGTGCCTGTCACCACGCCGGGGCCGGTCCCCATGAGAGCCAGACGGAGGGCCGCAGGCTTGGAACGCCCGGCCTGACGCTCCTCCCGGTAGCGGCTGAAGATCAGGATGCCCACATCGTCGCCGATCCCCAAGAGCACCGCCCCGAAGGCTGCGGCCATGAGATTGAGGCGTCCCAGGAGCCAACCCGTCAAACCCAGGGCCCAGAGCATGCCGAGGAGCAGGGGACCCACCACGTAGCCATAGCCCGCCAGAGTGCGGAAGCCGACCCAGTAGACCACACCGATGAGCAGGAAGCTGAGAACCAGACTCACCACGACTTCCCGACCCAGCTCCTGGGATTCCCAGTAGGCGATGGCATGGGCCCCGGTGGCCTGGATGGGAAAAGCCCGCT
The DNA here is from genome assembly GCA_017859955.1 of Holophagaceae bacterium. Lineage (GTDB taxonomy): Bacteria > Acidobacteriota > Holophagae > Holophagales > Holophagaceae > Holophaga. Next base: position 8,637 of record JAFNAB010000028.1, on the reverse strand, counting down.
GAGACGTGGGAGCCAGGGCACTTTCAACCGAATGCCGGCCAGCACTCCTGGGAAGCTCGCCCTGGGCCCCCCGTCCGACCCACACCAGGGCCTTGGCGGTACTCCGGGCGTCGGAACTGGGGAAATCCAGCACCAGGGGCACCAGGACAAAGCGACCGTCGACGGTCTCCAGGTAACCAGTCCTGAGCTTCAGGGGAAAGCTGTTGAGACTGCGGTGAGCTCGACTCACGGCCTCACTCTGGAAGGGGAAGCAGTCCCGGAGCCCCAGAGGATCCAGGCCCGCGATGCGCGCCTTGGCGGGGTCGGGAGACCCCAGGGCCTGGGCCGTAACCTCAAGGCGCCGTCGGATCTCGGCGGGCTCCCTGAGGGGGGCCAGCCGGTCCCCCAGGAGCACCGGCGCCATGGCGTAAAGCTGTTCCGTCACCAGACGATTGGCGGGGGGATCCCCTTCCAGGAAGCTCCCGGCCACCAGCAGGGGGGGCCACAGGGAAACGCCCATGGGGCCAGGCACCGGAATGGGCTGGGAGATGCGGCCTTCCCCACTCATGCCGTTCATGGGAACACCGTTCTCGGAGAGAAGGCATTCCACCAGGCCCTCAGCCCAGGCCTCCCGGGCCTCCAGGCTTGATGCATCCCCCTCCGCGGCAAGCCATAGGATCTCCTGACGCCCCACGCCGGCCTCGATGCTGGCTTTGACCACGGGATGCTCGGTGGGCAGCAGGCTGAACAGATCCAGGCGTCGCTCGATCCGCAGGGCTCCCGCCCCGAGCACGAGCGTAAGCAGGGCCAGCATCACCCACCGCCCACGACCGCGCTTCAGATGGGTGTAAAGCAAAAGGCGGAGCAGACGATTCATGACCGGGGTTCGGCTCCCCCGTCCGGAGCACCCAGGAGTCGCTCCAGGAGGGGTGCCATCACCACGCGGCGCGAGTGGCTGAGGCGTCGGAACAGGCTGGCGTCATCAAGACGCAGCAGGGGATAGGCCTCAGGGGAGAGATTCTGAAGGCTGCCAGCCCAACGGGAGGCGGTGAGGATGGTGGGCAGCTCATCCGCATACCGCTGGTCCAGGAGCTGGGCCAGGGCCCGCACCACCCGGATATCCGCATCCAGGCGATCGAAGTCGTCCAGGACCAGGCACTCAGCCTGAATGAGGGGGGCCATCCGGTCCCGCTCGCTCATGAAGTCGGTGTTCTTGAAGCTCCGGGAGTCGTAGTAAGTGTCCTTCAACTCCTGGCTGAAGGTGCGTACGCTGATGAAGAGACCCGGGCGCCCGGTGCGGTCCGCCCAGGCCCGCAGGGCTGCTGCGGCCAGGGAGCTGCGTCCGCTCCCGGGAGGGCCATCGATCCACCAGAGGTCCACCGTGTCCCGGTCACTGCGGGCCCAGTTGTACAGGGTCCGATAGCCCTGGGGTTCCTGGGCGGGCTTCAGATCCTTCCAGCCCATCTCCCCGCCCGCGAGGGCCTTGAAGCCGCAGCGGTGCAGAATGAGCTCCAATTTGGAGGCGATGTCCTGGCTGACGGTCCCCCGGGTCATGGGGTGGTCCAGGAGCTGATGGGCCTTGGCCAGGTTGGCGGCCACGGTGTCCTTGGGGTGCTCCAGCTTCCACCATTCCCAGAAGGATTCAAAACTGGCCTGCCGGTAGCGCGGGGGAATCCCCAGCGCCGCAGCTTCCACCCGCTGGCTGCGGGCGCATTCACAGGGGCGCACCGGTTTGATGGGGTCGGGGTCGATGATGAACCCGGTTCCCTGGCATAGCACACAGTCCTTACGAGCGGTCAAAGGCGGCACTCCTGAAGGAACTGCCCCAGAAGCACCTTCCGGCGCTCCCGGATCTTCGCGAAGGCCCGTTCCTCGATCTGGCGCACCCGCTCCCGGCTGATGGGAGGCGTGAAGGCCTGACCGATCTTCTCCAGAGTCATGGGGTCAGTGCCGTCCATGCCGAAGTGCCGGGCGATGATGGCCCTTTCCTTGTCGTTGAGGATGGCAAGGCTGAGGCGCACCTGATCCAGGAAGGACTCCTGATCCAGGGTTTCCAGAGGGGAGGGTTCGGTGGTCTGTTCGAGGCTATCGCCCAGGGTCAGGTCCGAGTCCCCGACACCCTGTTCCGTAGACACCGTACAGGTGGTCTGCTGCAGCAACTGGAGGCGTTCCACCTCCTCGCGGCTGAAGTGGCTCACCTCGACGATCTCCTGCACCTGGGGAGGCCTCCCCAGCTCCTGGGAGAGCCGATTGGTGATGCGGCTCAACTGGACCAGGTGGCCCGCAACCTTCTGGGGCAGGCGGATCTTGCTCCCGTGCTCAGCCAGGGCATGGAAGATGGCCTGGCGCACCCACCAGGAGGCGTAGGTCAGGAACTTGTTCTCCCGAGTGGGATCGAAGCGCTTGGCTGCCTCAATGAGCCCGAGATTGCCCTCGGAAATGAGATCCAGGAGGTCGAGCCCCATGCCCTGGAACTTGCGGGCCTCCTTGACGACGAAGCGCAGGTTGCCTTCCACCAGGTGACGCAGACCTTCGGCCCGGACCTCCTGGGGGTTGCTCTCGGTCTGCCACATCTCTCCGTACAGATGTTCCTCCTCCGCCGTGAGCAGGGGCAGATCACGGATGGAGTCGAAGTATTTATCGAGGGAGTGTTCTTCCAAATGCCGTGGGGGCACAAGTCACCTTGGAAAAGACCAGCATATCAAGGGTTGGACCGGAAACGCGCCCAAGTGTTTCAGCGTTTTCGCAATCCGTGAGAAGCCAGCTTCACTAGACCCGTTGGACTATAGGTATCGTTTCTACGTTCTACTTCGACACCCGCAGCCCGGAGTTGAGTTTCATAGGCATCCAGACGCTTCTGCATCTCCTCCTGCATGCCCTGCATGCGATCCCGGAGGTTCAGAACCACCTCGACGCCTGCCAGGTTCACGCCCAGGTCCCGAGTAAGGCTGAGAATGAACTCCAGGCGTTCCAGATCCTCGTCGCTGTAGAGCCGCGTCTTGCCTTCCGTGCGGGAGGGCAGGAGCAGACCTTCGCGCTCATAGAGTCGGAGCGTCTGGGGATGGATCTCGTAGCGGGCGGCCACCACGCCGATCATGTAGAGGCCGCGCTTCGGATCGTGTCTCATGCCTGCCTCCATGCGTTCTCTCGGATGTTCGCGTCGTTGAGTTCGCCCAGCTCCCGCATCAACTCCTTGGAGCGCTCATCCTGGAGAATCGGCGTCACCACCTGGATCTCAGCAAAGAGATCACCCCGCTGCTCAACATGCTTGGGGATGGGCATCCCCCTTCCCTTGAGGCGCAGCTTGGATCCGCCCTGGGTGCCAGGAGGGATCTTGATGGTGGCGGGCTCATCCGGAGTCGGGATCTCCACCTTGGCGCCCAGGGCCGCCTCGCTGAAGGTGATGGGGAGCTTGAGGTAGAGATTGGGACCCTTCCGCTCGAAGCGGGGGTCGGATTCGACCTGGATCTGGATGTAGAGATCCCCGGGACCGCCGCCTCGACGTCCCGCCTCCCCCTTGCCGCTGACCCGGAGGCGCGTTCCGTCCTCCACCCCAGGGGGGATGGCGATGGTGATGGTCTCCCGCTTGGGGTTGCGACCCCGCCCCTGGCACTCGGGGCAGGCCGGAGCCCTGCGACCGGTGCCCCCGCAGGCGTCACATTCCACCTTGGAGCGGAAGAATCCCCCCCCCTGCTCCAGGAAACCTCTGCCGTGGCAGACCCCACAAGTGCTTCGGCCCCCGGCAGGAGACTCGCCGGTACCCTGGCAGCCCCGGCAGGTCTCGGTGCGGGTGATGTTCAGCGGCAACTTGGCGCCCTTGAAGGCATCCTGGAAGCTGATGCGGACGGTGTGCTGCAGGTCCTCCCCGGGCTTGGGCCCCGCCCGCCGGGGGCGCCCTCCGCCGGTAAATCCTTGGAAGAGATCCTCGAAACTGTTACCTCCGAAGCCCCCGAACCCGCCGAAACCGGGCCCCGCCTGATGGGTCGGGCCGCTCGGGTCTCCGAACTGATCGTAGTTCTGGCGCTTCTCCGGATCCGAAAGCACATCGTTGGCCTCCGAGACCTCCTTGAAGCGGCTCTCCGCATCCTTGTTCCCGGGATTGAGGTCAGGGTGGTACTTGCGGGCCAGCTTCCGGTAAGCCTTCTTGATGTCCTCCTCGGAGGCACCCTTGGAAAGGCCCAGGATCTTGTAGTAGTCGGGAATGCTCATGGAAGCACTGTAGCGTAAGCTGCGTGGGATTGACTCAGGTTTTTAACATCGATTGACCGCCTTGGAAGGGTGGAATAGAAAATCGGCAACCAGTCGCGCCAAAGCGCCCCCGATTGCCGATCTCCATTCACTCAAGCGCCGGATAAGGCGCCCGGACCTACACCACTTCGGCGTCGATCACGTCGTCATCCTTCTTCTTCTGCTCGCCCTGGGGAGCGGGGGCAGCACCCTCGGGAGCAGGGCCGTCCTGCTTGTAGATGTGCTCGGCCATCTTGTGGCTCTTGGCCTGGAGGTCTTCCAGAGCCTTCTTGATGCGGTCCTTGTCCAGGCTGGCCAGGGCTTCCTTGCCTTCGGCCATGGCCTTCTCCAGGTCGGCCTTGTCGGCCTCGGGGATCTTGTCGCCGCTCTCCTTCAGGAGCTTCTCAATCTGGTAGATCGTCTGATCCAGATGGTTCTTGTCTTCCAGCAGGGCCTTGCGGGACTCGTCGTCAGCCTTGTGAGCCTCGGCCTCGGCCACCTTGGCATCGATCTCCTCCTTAGAGAGGCCGGTGCTGCCGGTGAGGGTGATGCTTGCATCCTTGCCGGTGCCCTTGTCCTTGGCGGTGACATGAACGATGCCGTTGGCGTCGATATCGAAGATTACCTCGATCTGGGGCATGCCGCGGGGCGCGGGGGGGATGTCGCCCAGGTGGAACTTGCCCAGGAGCTTGTTGCCTTCCACCAGGGGGCGCTCACCCTGGAAGACCTCGATGTCCACGCCGGGCTGGTTGTCCACGGCGGTGGTGTAGATCTCGCTCTTGCGGGTCGGAATGGTGGTGTTGCGGGAGATGATGACGCTCATCTGGCCGCCATTGGCGTTGATGCCCAGGGAGAGGGGGGTCACGTCGAGGAGCAGCACGCCCTTGACATCGCCCGCCAGCACGCCGCCCTGGACAGCTGCGCCCACGGCCACCACTTCATCGGGGTTCACGCTCTTGTTGGGTTCCTTGCCGAAGAGGGCCTTCACCATCTCCTGAACCTTGGGGGTGCGGGTGGAACCACCCACCAGAACCACTTCGTCGATCTGGCTGGTGCTGACCTTGGCATCCCGCAGGGCGTTCTCGCAGGGCACCTTCAGCTTCTGGATGATGGGCTCCATCATGGCCTCGAAGCGGGCCCGGGTGAGGTTCTGGCTGATGTGCTTGGGGCCGCTGGCGTCAGCGGTGATGTAGGGCAGGCTGATGTCGGTCTGGGTGGTGCTGGAGAGTTCGCACTTGGCCTTCTCGGCGGCCTCTTTGAGGCGCTGCATGGCGTCGGCCTGCTTGCGCAGATCGATGCCCTCGGCCTTCTGGAACTCCTCCACCAGCCAATCGATGATGAGCTGATCCACGTTATCGCCGCCCAGGTGGGTGTCGCCATTGGTGGACTTCACTTCGACCACCCCCTCGGAGACCTCCAGGATGGAGATATCAAAGGTGCCGCCGCCGAAGTCGAAGACGGCGATGGTGCCGTCCTTCTTCTTGTCCAGGCCGTAGGCCAGGGCCGCGGCGGTGGGCTCGTTGATGATGCGCATGACTTCGAGACCCGCGATGGCACCGGCGTCCTTGGTGGCTTGACGCTGAGCATCGTTGAAGTAGGCGGGCACGGTGATGACGGCCTTGGAGACCTTCTCGCCGAGATAGGCTTCGGCACTTTCCTTCATCTTGACCAGCACCATGGCGCTGAGTTCCTCGGGGGAGAGGTGCTTGCCACTGATGTTGACGGCGCAACCGCCCTTGTCGGTGCGCTCGACGGCGTAGGGCACGAGCCTCTGCTCACGGTCGGAGTCGGCGAAGGGCAGACCCATGAAGCGCTTGATGGAGAAAACGGTGTTCTTGGGCTGGGCCACCGCCTGACGCTTGGCGGCGGCACCCACCAGGCGTTCGCTGGTCTTGGGATTGAATCCGACGATGGAAGGGGTGGTGTTGGACCCCTCGGCGTTGGGGATGACCTTGGGCTGACCGCCCTCCATCACGGCGACACAACTATTGGTCGTGCCCAGGTCGATACCAATGATCTTGCTCATAGTGGTGCCTCCAGAAACGGTCTAAGGGGATCAAAACGATCCTTCCAGAGACCAGAATAGGCGAGAAAAATCAGCTGTCAAGGCGATCTACATTGTGTGACTAAGATTATTTAAGCCATTTAAGGAAGGTAACCCATTTCAACCCCTGATCCATTCCCAGCTAAACTAGATACATGAAGCCTCTGCCATGCCCCATCTGCCGAAAACCCGTGGACTGGGAAACCAGCCCCCATCGTCCCTTCTGCTCCAAGCGATGCCAGCTCATGGACCTGGGAGCCTGGTCCTCGGAGAGCTACCGCGCGCCCGAAACGCCAGAAAATGAGGACGGGGAAGGCTGGTCCGGGGAAACGGAATGAAACACCTCTACCGGCTGGCGACTCGGTCCCGCCTCAGGCTGGCACGCCTGTTCCCGGGCCGTCGTCACAGCCGGAAAGGCATGTGGTTCCTAGCCTGGCTGGGACATCTGCAAGAACTGGTGGAGGTCCGCCCCAGACCGGCCCCCTTCTTCAAGGCCCTGCGGGGGCTTCTGGAGCGGGAGTCCAAAAGCACCCTGGGAGACCTCATGGATGCCGCCGGGGAACAGACCTACGGCCTGCTCATCATGCTCCTGGCGCTCCCCAACCTAGTGCCGGGCCTGAACGTGGGCACGGCCCCCCTCAGTGGCCTGGGCATTCTCTGGCTCGGCATCCAGATGGCCATGGGGCGACCCCACCCCCACCTCCCAGCCAGGCTCCGAAACCAAGTCCTCCACAAGAACTGGCTGGAGGAGGCCCTGGCCCGCCTAGAGGGCTACCTGGAACGCATCGGATCCAAGTCCGAGATCCGGCGTTCCCTGCATCAACGCTGGACCGGGGTACTGGTAGCCTGGACCGCCCTTCTGCTGGCTGTCCCGGTCCCCCTCCCCTTCGGCAACCTCGTCCCGGGAGCAACCCTCGTATTGCTCGGCGCCGCTCTGGTGGAGGAACGCCCCGTCTGGGGCTGGCTGGGAGCGATCTCGGCCATCGCCACCACCACCTACTTCGGCACCTCCTATAAACTGATCGCCTTCACCTGCGTTTCGGCCTTCCGGGCCCTCGTCCATGGAAGGCCCTGATGCGATTCGACTGCCTGACCCTGTTTCCCGAGTATTTCGAATCCGCTCGCCTGGGCGTAACGGGCCGGGCCTTCCGGGACCTGGGACACCAACTTCATACCCACAGCTATCGCCCCTTCTCCGGCACCACCTTCGGACACGTGGACGACAGCCCCTTCGGCGGAGGGCCAGGCATGGTGCTCCGTCCAGAGGTCCTGCGGGACACCCTGCTCTCCATCCCGGCCTGCCCACTTCGCCGGGTCATCCACTTCACACCCGCCGCCCCTCCCCTGACCCACGCCAAGATCCTGGAACTGGCCTCCCTCGACCAGGTTGTCCTGGTCTGCACCCGCTACGAGGGGCTGGACCAGCGGGCCGTGGAGCGCTATGTGGACGAGGAATTCAGCATCGGCGAGGTCGTACTCTCCGGTGGCGAACTCCCGGCCCTCTTCCTCATTGATGCGGTCTGCCGCTGGCTCCCGGGGGTCCTCGGCAACCAGGACTCAGCCGAGCAGGACAGCTTTGCCACGGGCCTCCTGGACCACCCCCACTACACCAGACCGGAATCCTTTGAAGGCATGGAGGTCCCCGAGGTACTGCGAGGTGGCAACCACAAGGCCATCGCCCTCTGGCGCCTGCGCGAGGCCATGCTTCGCACCCAGCGCCTGCGCCCGGACCTATGGAAGCGCTTCCTTGCGGAACGCCTGGCCGAGCTGCCGCGCCCTGAACAGTGGTGCGCCTGGCAGGTGGAACACCCGGAAACCTGGGATGAGCCCAAGCCCAAAGGCTGGAAGGGGTTCAGGAAAGAGCCTGGCCACAACCGGACATGAAGCGCCACGCCGGGAAGGTTACAGGTTCCATTCCGCGTAATTTCATGTAGACTGGTGGACTCCCCGTTTGGGGATCACGTGTGTCATGTCCCACCGCGATCGGTCGGGGACCGCTGGCCCCAAGGAGCTCACATGAACATCATCGACCGCCTCGAAGCTGGTCTCCTTCGCAAGGACCTCCCCCGCATCACCCCCGGCGACACCGTAAAGGTGCACGTGAAGGTGAAGGAAGGCGAGAAGGAACGCATTCAGGTCTATCAGGGCATCGTCATCGGCATCAAGGGCGGCGGCATGCGCGCCTCCTTCACCGTCCGCAAGATCAGCAGCGGCGTCGGCGTCGAGCGTATCTTCCCCCTCAACAGCCCCTCCATCGACAAGATGGAAGTGATCCGTCACGGCAAGGTCCGTCGCGCCAAGCTCTACTTCCTGCGTGAGAAGCTGGGCAAGGCCGGTCGCCTCAAGGAAGTCCGCCGCGTCGAAACCGCTGCGGAGTAGTTTCAGTC
>JAFNAB010000027.1 GCA_017859955.1 Holophagaceae bacterium | reverse complement strand
CCATGAGCCCCCCCAGCATCATCGCGATGGCGATGACCCAGGCGAAGACAGGCCGTTTGAGGAAGAATTCCGACATGGAGGCCTCCTACTTGCCAGCGGCCGGGGCCGGGCTCTGGAAGGGCGATGCCTTGACGGTCATGCCGGGGCGGATCTTCTGGAGCCCCTCGACGATCAGGCGATCGTTCGGCTGCAGACCGCCGGTTACCAGCCACTTGTTGCCAAGAGTGCGGTCCACGGTGAGGGAGCGCTGCTCCACCTTGTTATCGGCGCTCAGGACCATGGCGATGGGGTTGCCCTTGATGTCCCGGGTCACACCCTGCTGCATGGCCAGGATGGCGTGGTCATTGACGCCTTCCTCCACGATGGCGCGGACGTACATGCCCGGCAGGAGCATCCGCTTGGGGTTGGGGAAGACCATGCGAAGGGTGACGGCCCCGGTGGAGGGATCCACCGTGGCCTCCCGGAACTGGAGCTTGCCCTCCAGGGGATAGGCCGTGCCGTCTTCCAGTAGGAGCTTGACCTTCCGTTCAGTGCTGGCGCTCTTGAGGTTGCCGCTCTCTAGGTTGCGGCGGAGCTTCAAGAGGTCGGCACTGGACTGGGTGACATCCACGTAGATGGGATCGAGTTGCTGGATGGTGGCCAGCGAGGTCCCCTGGTAGGCCGTCACCATGGCACCCACGGTGACCGTGGAGGCGCCAATGCGTCCAGAAATGGGCGCCGTGCTGGGGGTGTGGGAGAGGTTGATCTGGGCGCTCGCCACGGCGGCCTTGGCGGAGGCCACGCTGGCCAGGGCCTGCTGGTAGGCGGCTTCGGCCTCATCGGCCTCCTGCTGCCCCACGGCGTGGACCGCTGATAGCCGCTTGGCCCGCTCGGCCCGGGACTGGACAGAGGGCAGGGTGGCCTGCGCCATGGCAAGGGCCGCCTGAGCCTGGTCCAGGGCGGCCTGGTAAGGAGCCGGGTCGATCTGGTAGAGAGTGCTGCCGGCCTTGACATCCGAGCCCTCGGTGAAGAGCCGCTTGAGGACGATGCCGTTCACCTGGGGGCGGATCTCCGCCACCAGGAAAGCCGAGGTGCGGCCTGGAAGTTCAGTGGTGAGCATGGTCCTCTCAGGCTGGATGACCTGGAAGGAGACCTCCGCCGGGGGGCGGGGGGGCTGAGCCTGCTTGCAGCCCAGAGCAGTCAATAGGATTCCGGCAAGGCCCGTGATGGCCAGCCCAGTTGCCATGCGGTCAATTCGCATGTGTCACCTCTGAATAGAAAAAGAAATCAAAGCCGTGGGGGAAGCGTGACTCATTCGGCATTCCACTGCGAGGATATCGCCGCCAGGGGCCGAAACTGGGCCTCTGATGCAGGCAAAGAGTGCGTTTCCAGGGGTGGAACCCGAGAATCCCAGGGGTTTCCCTCGAGGGAATCAGGTATTTCAAGCATAGCCGTATTGATCGATCGTTTGATTGGCTTTAATTTCTTCGTCTTTCAGTTGACGGGGTGGGTGGACTGCGGGGGCCCCCGAACGGTCTCCCTGCGGGTCCGGTCAGTGCTTGGCCCTGTTCCCCGGGTTCGATTCCGCTAGAATCCTCACCAAGGACGTGTTCATGACCCAAATCGAGATCACCATGGATGGCCAGCGGCTTCCCCTGAAGGCTGGCGAGCGGATCAGTGAACTCTTCAAGCGCTATCCTCCCCGGGGCGGGAAACCTCTGGCTGCCAAGTTGAATCAGCAGTTGGTCAGTCTGGATACCCCCATTCAGCGCTCCTGCCGGGTGGTGCCCGTGGCCTACGGGCAGCGGGAGGGGACGGCGGTGTACCGCCGCTCGGCCTGTCTGATCCTCTATGAAGCCATCAAGGAGCTGCACCCCACGGCGCGGGTGGTGGTGGGCCAGTCCCTGGCGGGGGGATACCACTTCGAGCTGGTGTGCGATACGCCGCAGACCGAGGCATGCCTGAGGGAGGTGGAAGACAGGATGCGTCAGATTGTGGCGGAGAACCGCCCCTTCCAGCGCAGCACCCTGAGCAGCACCGAGGCCAAGGACTATTTCCAGGCCGAGGGCTACGAGGACAAGGTCAAGCTGCTCACCACCACGCGCTGGATCCAGGTGCGCCTGGTGGGCTGCGGGATATTCAGGGATATCCAGCAGGGGCCCGTGGCCCCCTCCACGGGGCTCATTGACCGCTTCGAACTGGTGCCCTATGCCTCGGGCTTCATCCTCCGCTTCCCCAGCACCACCGCTCCCGACACCATCCCGCCATTCGAGCCCGAGCCCCACCTCTTCCAGATCTACCGGGAGACCAAGGACTGGAACCGCATCCTGGGAGTGACCAACGTCGGGGAACTCAACGGGGCCTGCCTCTCGGGGGAGATCGACGATCTGATCAAGATCGCCGAAGGCTTCCATGAGAAGAAGATTGCCGAAATCGCCGACATCGTGGCGGCCCGGAAGGACCGCGTGCGTCTGGTGCTCATTGCCGGGCCTTCTTCCTCGGGCAAGACCACCTTCAGCAAGCGCCTCATGATCCAGATGCGGGTGAACGGCCTGCACCCCATCACCCTCTCCACGGACAACTACTTTGTGGGCCGGGACGAAACGCCCCTGGACGAGTTCGGCAAACCGGACTTCGAGTGCCTGGAGGCCGTGGATGTGGCCCTCTTCAACCAGCACATGGAGCAGCTCCTGGCGGGGGAGACGGTGGAAGTCCCGACCTACGACTTCATGACGGGCACCCGGGCCCGGAAGACCGAGTCGCTTAAGCTCGGTCCCAACGACATCCTGATGGTGGAGGGCATCCATGGCCTGAATCCGGCCCTGACCTCTGCGGTCGATCCGGACCAGAAGCTCAAGATCTACATCAGCGCCCTCACCCAGCTCAGTCTGGATGACCACAACCGGATCATGACCACGGATGTCCGCCTGATCCGGCGCATCGTGCGGGACCGGAAATACCGGGGCCACAGCGCCAGTCGCACCATCGGCATGTGGGCTTCGGTGCTGCGAGGCGAACAGCGCAACATCTACCCCTTCCAGGAGGAGGCGGATGTGCTCTTCAACTCGACCCTGATCTACGAACCGGCCGTTCTCCGGGTCTATGCCGAGCGCTTCCTGCTGGAGGTTCCGACGGATGACGAATCCTTCGGCGAGGCCTACCGGCTGCTCCAGTTCCTGAGGATGTTCGTGCCGGTCTTCTCCGATGAAGTGCCCTATACCTCCATCATGAGGGAGTTCATTGGTGGGAGCAGTTTTGAGTATTAATAAATAATGAATAAGGCGAGATATGCCCGAAGCCTTCGATATCAGGCTGCTCTGCCTGGATGGGATCAGCGAATTGCCGTCCCTCGTCAGCCGCTGCCCGGATGTCGAGTGCCTGGCCTTCCACGACGGCGAATACCTGATGCGCGAAGGGGAGGAGTCCCAGGACCTCTTCATCGTGGTGGAAGGGGCCTATGTGGTGGAGCGTCCTCCGGATCTGCCGGGGGCCCAGGCCAGCCTCCTCGCCACGGTGATGGTGGACCCCGGCGAACCCTCCTTTGTTGGCGAGATGGCCTATTTCGGCTCCCAGAGACGTTCCGCGTCGGTCCGCAGTTCAGGTCGGACCCTTGCCCTCTGCCTGAAGCGTCACCACATCGACGTCATCGTCGAGCACTACCCCGGGCTGTTGAAGATCATCTTCCGCCAGCTCACGGAGCGTCTGGTGGAAACCAACGGGAGTCTGAAGGAACTCCAGGCAAGGTTCGCCCTGGCCCCGGAACGGCGCATGGGCAGCGCCGGGGAGCGGCTCTTTTCGGCGGGGGATCCTGCGGACAAGCTCTTTCAGCTCCTCATGGGAGAAGTCCGGATTGAAGGGGCCGATGGATCCAGGCTGGTCAGACCCGAGGACCTTGCCCAAGGCCTGCTGGAACCCGAAGCTTTTTTGAGAGGGCGTCCTCACCGCCTTGCCGCTACGGTCGAGAACACCGCCTTCTTCCTGGTCGTGGATGCGGCCAGGCGCGAGGCCGTGGTGCGCTCCTACCCCGGGTTGGCCCTGGGGCTTCTGTTCGAGGGCTGATACCCATTCGCAATCAATAATCTAAAGCGCAAAAACGACTTCCACCACCAAGACAGAAGGCACTAAGGAGTCACCAAGGGCTCACCAGCGGCCCCTGGCTTTGCCCCAGGGCGAGTGTGCAAGCCAGCCCGTGTGATGGCACTCCGCTGGGCTGGACACTCTGGCCGCCCCGCTGTGCGGGGGCGCGCGGCAAAGCCGCCGCGTTCCGGGAGGGGCAGGCGGCTATGGCACGCCCGCGCGCCTCCGCCGCCTGCTCCTCCCGGAACCAGGCCCGAGTGTCCTGGTCAGCACATCATGCTTTTCTTCGTGGAACTTGGTGCCCTTGGTGCCTTCGTGGTGGAAGTTATGCTTTTGTTTGCGAATGTGTATGTGGCGGGCCCTCAGGCCTCCAGGGAACGCAGGAAGAGGGGAATACAGGGATTGCTGTTCTGCTCCCGCCAGAGCACCACGGTATCCACCGGTAGTTCCTCCACCAGTGGGATGCATCGCACCTTGAACTGGGGCAGGTTGTTCAGGACCTGACGGGCCAGCAGCGTGACGCCCAGACCCGATTCCACCAGGAGCAGGAGGCTTTCCGGGGTGGCCGCTTCCAGGATACTGGCGGGTACGCCGCCGGCCTGGGCGAAGCGGTTCAGGAGCCATTGGCGGGAGCTGCCACTGGCTTCCCGGGAAATGAGGGCGAGGGGCACGTCCATCAGGTCCTTCAGGCCTAGGGAGTCCCTGGCGGCCAGGGGGTGATCCAGGCTCATGACCACCTGGGTTGTATCTGTGAAGAGGGTGCGGCGGTGGACATCAGGACGCGGTGCCAGGCCGATGTCATAGGTGATGGCGATGTCCAGCTTGTCCGCGAGCAGGGCCACATAGAGGTCTTCCATGTTCAGCCGTTCCGGGGCCAGATCGATGGCCGGATGCTCGCGGTGGAGCCTGCGCATGGCCTCGGAGAGAAAGGGTTCCAGGGAGCCCACGTAACCCATCCGCAGACTGCCTCTGCGGCCTTCATCCGCCGAACGGGCCTCTTCAATCAGTTCACCCATGGAGGCCAGGATCTTCTTGCCACCCTCGTAGAGGATGCTGCCGGCAGGGGTCAGGCGGACCGAGGCGCGATCCCGGATGAAGAGGCGCATGCCCAGGCGTTTTTCCATTTCCGACACCTGATAGCTGACCGAGGCCTGGGTGATGGACAGGCGCTTTGCGGCCTCCGTGAAGGTCCGGCATTCGGCGATGGTGACGAAGATATCCAGGTGGCGGATATCCATGGGTTCTCCCGAGGGGGTGATGTGGAAGGTTGGTAGGTCTGGTTCCCCAATCTGGCACCTGGAGCAGAGTGACGCAACGCCTCGTTGTTGCCCCACTGCCCTTCTGCTTTTATCCTGCCGATCCTGTCTATCCTGTTTGAAAAAACGTTGAACAGGATAGACAGGATCGGCAGGATAAAATGGTTAAAGATTAATTATATATTTAGAAAGGTTGCTGGGTTCATGATTTGAGGCCGCATCCCAGCTTGAGATCAGGCTGCGTTCGACGGCAAATCGGTGTTCGGGGGGGCGCAAGTCCCCGAGCGTTACCTGGTTGGGATGCGGCTAACGTCCTGTCGCCGCAGCCACCATGGCCTCGAAGTTCTCGGGTCTGGCGTTCGAAGGCAGATCGCAGCCCTGGCAGAGGATGAACCCCGAGGGGCCGATCTCCCGGATGAGCTTCCGGGAATAGGTGTGGACCTCCTCCGGCGTCCCCAGGACCAGCAGGTTGGGCGGCACATCCCCCATCAGGCACATGTGGTCCCCAATGCTTTCCTTGGCCTTGAAGATGTCGGTGGAGCCGTCCAGCTGCAGGATGCACTTGCCCCTGGGGAGGCTCTTCAGGAAGTCCATGTCCTCGGACCAGTCCTGGTCGCAATGCAGGAGGGGGATGGACCCCGCCTCGAGGATCGTGTCGATGATCTCCCGGGCGTAGGGGTAGACGAACCGGTCCTGGAAGCGCTTGGAGATCATGCCGCGATTGGAGCGGCCGAAGCCCACGAAGACCGCGATGGGCTTGGCTACGGCGATCATGTGCCTGAGCTCGGCAAGTCGCTCCGCCTGGACGGCGTCCGAGGCGGCCTGGACCCGGTCTGGCTGGGTGAAGATATCCCGCATGAACTTGACCAGGGTGCGACCGCCGATGAAGGACTCAAAGGGCGTCATGGTGATCAGGGGGGAGATCACGGGGATGCCCGCCATGGCGAAGTCCTTCATGGCTGTGGGGATGTACCCGAAGGTCGGTCCCACCTTGGCCATCAGGTTGTCCAGGCGCTGGAAGCGGTAGCCCTCGACCCAGGCGTTCCAGCCCTTCTCCACGATGACGTCATAGTCCTCCGGGGTCATCAGCTCCTGCTCATCCACTTGGAAAGGGGCGTCATCCGGCAGTTCCACCCCCGGCACCTTGACCTTGGCCAAGCCCAGAAGGCTCAGGAGGTGGGGATTGAAAACAGCGAACTGGGTGCCATCCACCTCGCCGGCCTTCTGGAGCGACTTCAGCATGGCCTCGCTGGCGACCTGGGGGCTGGCGCAGAAGGCTCCAGGTTTGATGCCGGTGTGGATGCCCGCAAAGATGGTCCCGCCGGTGACAATGGGCACCCGATCCGGCGTGCCCAGCGAGGCGGCAGTCAGGATACGGTTGAGGCGTTCTGCGTAGAGTTCCTGGGGGGACTTCATGGGGGATTCCTTTCACAGGGAGCTGAGACGTGAAGATCTGGTTGAGTCTATCCTGTGCTTTAAGTGTTGTTTTTATTTAATTAACACATAGTGGTATAGAGGAATTCTATGCGGGGCGGACCGCCCTGGGAGCGGACGGGACGGCAGGCATGGCTTTCCCGGACTCGGGAAAGCCCCTCAGCGAGAAGCGCTTATGCGGTTCTTCCGGTCAACCTGATGGGGGGAACCCCCCTGCCTCACGACTCCGAGGTGCGGCTCCGCATCATTTCCTGGACCATGAGCGCAAGGGCATCCGGAGCAACGGGCTTGGGGCAGACTTCCACGCACAAGCCATGGAGGCTGTGGGCCATCGCTTCATCCGGATTGTGGGCCGTGACCAGCAGGATGGGGAGCTTCTGGAGTCCCGTGACTTCGGAGGCCCTCAAGGCCCGGATGAGGGCATCCCCCCTGAAGCTGGGCATCAGGAAATCCAGCAGCATGGCGTCGGGTTTGGCCTCCCTGAGGGCCGTGACCGCGGCGGTGAGATCACCTGGGATGACCTCGACGGGTTTGTACCCGAATTTCCGGAGGCAGGTCGCGTGATAGCGGCGGCTGAGCTGACTGTCATCCACCACGGCCACCACGCCCCGGCAATCCAGGGACCAGCCGAGATCCAGGTCCAGGCCCCCCTCAAGAAAGAGATTCGCGCAATCGGTCAGGGTCTGGGGCGCCACGGGCTTGCTGAGGTAATGGACGTTGCCCTGGGCCTGGAGGAAGTGGGCCAGCTGCTGGTCTCCGAAGGCTGTCAGCAGAAGGATCTTGAGATCCCTTAGGTGGACATCCTCCCGGCAGGCCCTGATCAAGGTCATGCCGGGACAGGTGGGCATGACCAGATCGGTGACCAGGAGGTCCACAGGCCGTTCGTGGAGGACCTTGAGCACCTCGAAGAGGCAGATGGGTTCCAGTTCCTCGATCTCGTGGCCGTTCTGGCGGAGGCAGGCTGAAGCGAAGAGCTTTGCGCTCTGGTTGTCATCCAGGATCGCGATCCGCGCCACTTGCAGCTCCTTGCTCAGGGATTCTAGCTCTTGTTCGGCCGATAAGGCGTTCTCCCTTGTTTCGAGCAGGGGGGGACGCCCTTCTTAGACAGTCCTGGAAAACTCGGTTCCCGCCGCAAGGCGCTTCAGGTGAGCGTCGAAGGGCATGGCCATATTGCGCACGAAGCGTTTGCCCAGTTCGGTGATGAAGACCCCCTCCTCGGTGATCCGGACCGTGCCATAGGGCTCCTCGGCCCGCAGTTCCTCAAGGGCCTTCTGGAAAAGCGTTGGTCCGTCCACGCCCCAGCGCGCCCGGAGGTCCTCCCAGCGCAGTTCGAAGCTGCCCATGAGGTGATGGATCACCCAACGGCGCATGAGGTCATCCTCCGTGAGGCGGTGTCCCTTGTGCAGGGCGAAGCGGCCTTCCAGGACCGCCTGCTCCCACCGGATGAGGATCTTCTCGTTCTGGGCATAGACCCCGGCGACGTTGGAAATGGCGCTGGGGCCGAAGCCCAGGCTGTCCGTGCCGGCCTGGACGGCGTAGCCCATGAAGTTGCGGATCAGGCGCCCCGACCGCACGGCTTTGGCCAGGGGGTCATCGGGCCTGGCGAAGTGATCCATGCCGATGGCCACATAGCCGTTGGCTTCCAGGATCTCGGTGGCCATCAGCAGCAACTCGAGTCGAAGCTCAGGTGGGGGCAGGGTCTCCACGGGGATGACCTTCTGATGGGGAAGCATCTTGGGCAGGTAGGCGAAGCCGTAGATGGCCATGCGATCCGGGCGCAGCTCCAGGGTGGCTTCCAGGGTCCGGCGGAAGGTCTCCCGGGTCTGGCCCGGCAGACCGTAGACTAGATCCAGGTTGATCCCCTCGAAGCCAAGGTCCCGGGCCTGGCGGACTGCGCTCAGGGTCTGCTCCCAGGTCTGGCCCCGGGTGATGAGGGTCTGGACCCTCTCGTCCAGGTCCTGGACCCCCAGGGAGACCCGGTTGAACCCCAGGCGACGCAGGGTGGGGAGCTGGTCCGGTTCCAGGAAGGTGGGGTCGATCTCCATGGCCACCTCGGCCCCGGGAAGGAGGTGGAAGTGTCGCGTGATGGCTCGGAATGCCCGCTCCAGCTCAGGGCTCTTCAGGAAGGTCGGGGTGCCTCCGCCCCAATGGAGCTGGATGGTCTCCCGACGATCCGGAAGGTGGCGGGCCCACAGATCCGCCTCGGCCTCCAGGGCCTGGAGGTAGGGCTCCACGGGGGTGTAGCGGGGGCTCATGATCGCGTTGCAGCCGCAATAGGCGCACTTGCGGTGGCAGAAGGGCTGATGGACGTAGATCGACAGGGGACCTGGGTCGCCGTTGGCCCGCTCCAGGGCTGCAAGGAGTTCCGATTCGGGGAAGGCCTCGGTCCATACCGGGGGCATGGGGTAGCCCGTATAGCGGGGGCCGGGGCGGTCGTAATGCTTCACCAGTTCGCAGAGGGACAGGGGCGTATTCACCCCCCTAGGATGTCACGATCCGACGCCCGGGCCCAGGTCACGGATAAGATTGGTCGGCATCCAAACTGAATAGCTCAGCGGGGTGGGATATGTTCTGGAAGAACCTTCTTCTGAAAGTGTCTGGCCTGCTCCTTTTGAGCGCTGGGCTCCTGGCCATGTCCTGCGGAGGCGGCGGCTCTTCCAGCAATCCCCCCAGTGGGGGATCCGGCACCTATGTGGTCCTGGCCTGGAACGACCTTGGCATGCACTGCCTCAATCCGAGCTATGACCAGGCTGTGATCCTCCCCCCCTACAACACGGTCTGGGCCCAGGTGATCCGCCGGGGCAATCCCCCTCAGGTGGTCTCCAGTGGGGTCACCGTGAGCTACAGTCTGGTGGGCAACACGACTTCGGCCAACAAGCGCAGCTATGGGCAATTCTGGACGAACTGTTTCGACCTCTTCGGGCAGACCCTGGCCCTGGATACCGGTCTGAATCTCGAAGACCCCACAATCCACAACGGGCTCGCTGGGGACATGGTCCTGAAGGGGGACCACTATCAGGTCAACGGCATTCCGGTGACGCCAGTCAACGATGCGGGGGTTTGGAATCCGTACCAGGTTGCCCTGATCACCGTGAAGGATGGTTCAGGCAACGTCCTGGCCCAGACCCGGGCCACCGTGCCGACCTCCGATGAGATCAACTGTGCCAAGTGCCATGATGACAATGTTAATCCTCTGGTGGACGTGCTGGAGAAACACGATGCCTCCCATGCAGGGCTGAACCTGGTGGGCAGCGCGCCGGTTCTGTGCGCCGAGTGCCACGGCAGTCCCGCCCTGGGGACCTCCGGGGCTGGCTCCTCGGGCAAGTACCTTTCCCAGGCCATCCATGGCTTCCACGCCAGCAAGGGGGCGGCCTGTTACGACTGCCACCCCGGGACCACCACCCAGTGCAACCGGAGCCTTCCCCACACCGCTTCCGATGGGAACTGCACCAGTTGCCATGGCGACATGACCAATATGGCCAGCAGCATCGAAGGCGGGCGGGTCCCCTGGGCCAGTGAACCCAAGTGCGCCACCTGTCACAACGCCACCACCACCATCCCGGAGGTGGACACGGGGATGACCCTCTACCGGAATGCCCGGGGGCACGGCGGAGTGGCCTGTGCCGCCTGCCATGGCAGCCCCCATGCGATGGTCCCCAGTCGGGAGGCCAGCGACAACTATCAGATGAACCAGTATATGGGTGCGCTGGGAGCCTCGGACCCCCTCCACTCCATGGGCAGCTGCGGGGTGTGCCACAGCAGCTCCAAGCCCCACTCTGCTTCGGATTTCGTGGAAGAACACGGCTCCGAGCGCTCATCGGCCTGCAGCGTCTGCCATACGGGCTTCAGCGATGCACGGAATGCCTCCAAGTGGCCCCACGCCTTTCAGTGGAAGAGCCGCTGAGCATCTGATTTATTCTGCCTGGAAAAGCAACCCTTCTGTTGTGGAACTGCCGTTGTCGGTAGACTACGGCAAATTCCAGAATGCCAACAGGAGGCTTGATGCCCCCACCAGCTGCCACTGCCGTAGAGGTCAGGGAGGTCCCTGCCTCCCCCGGGAACGTGCTGGGGGTTATCCTTCCCTTTGCCGTGTTCTCGGTCCTGTGGATCACCTTGTCTGACCTCGCCCTGGGGAGGCTGGTCCGGGATGCGGCGGCCCTGGCTCTTGCGAGCACGCTTAAGGGATTCGGATATGTTGGCGTCAGTGCAGCCCTGCTCGGGTTCCTGATGCATCGTCAGAAGGCTTTGCATCATGGCCGCCAGCAGGAGGCCCGTCAACAGCACCGGAAACATGAGGCCATGAGTCTTCTGCTCGCGCTGTCGGAGGCTTCGGCGGACGTTATCTATGTCAAGGACCTGGAGGGGCGGTACCTCGTCTTCAATCGGGAGGCGTGCCGTGTGACCGGCCTTGTCAAGGAACAGGTGCTGGGCAGGACAGACCTGGAGCTTTTCCCGGAGTCCCTCGCCCGGCAATTCGTGCAGAACGACCAGGTGGCCAAATCGGCGGGAACCTGGGTCACCGTTGAGGAAACGATGCGGGATGGAGAAGAGGATCGTATCTTCCAGTCCTCTAAGGGGGTTCTGAGGGATAGCCAGGGGGAGGTTTTTGCGCTGTACGGCATCTCCAGGGATATCACGGACCGGCAGCGTCTTCATGGGTTGATGGAGGAGGTCGGCAAGCTGAGTGTGAAGAGCCAGATGGCCGCCTACCTCGCCCATGAGATCAATAATCCCCTCGCTGGGATCAGGAATGCCCTGCAGTTGGTCGAGCGGGCGGTCCCGCCGGACCATCCTTATCTGGACTACTTCCCGTTGATAAACCGCGGCATGGACCGCATCGGCAGTAGTGTCCGGACGATGTACCAGATCTATCGTCCCCCCGCTTCGGGGAGCTGTCCTGTGCCCCTCGCTAAGGTTTGCGAGGACCTGAGTGATCTGCTTGGGCCCCGCCTCCGGTCCGGTGGAGTCAAGGTGCGTATGGATTTCGTAGAGCCGGATTGCACGCTTGTCGCGAATGAGGGGCTTTTCCGGCAGCTGCTCTTCAATCTCCTTCAGAATGCCATCGAGGCTTCGCCCCAAGGGGGGGAGGTGGTCATAGGCGCCCGCCGTGATTCGGGAGGGGTCCGGGTTTCCGTCCGGGATGAAGGAGGCGGCATCTCTTCGGAAATGGCCACCCGGGTCTTTGAGCCCGGGTTCACGACGAAGCACGGGGGGGACATGAGCGGATTCGGCATGGGCCTTTCCTCATGCCGCAGCATCATGGCTTCCCTGGGGGGCTCCCTGGATCATGGCCCCGGCCTCGAAGGGCGAGGTACCTGCTTTACCGCCTTTTTCCCGATGACCTAGTTCGCAAGCTCCTGGAGGTACCCATGAATGGCCGACTTCTTCTCGCGGATGATGAGGAGCTTTTCCTGATCAGCACCGCCGAACTGCTTCGAGCCGAAGGGTTTGACGTCTCCGTGGCCCGGGATGCCTCAAGCGCCACCCGACTCTTGGCGGAAGAACGATTCGATCTGCTGATAACCGATATCCGGATGCCCGGAAACGACAACCTGGAGCTCTTGAATGAGATCCGTGCCCTGAACATGGGGATCCCGGTCATCCTGGTCACGGGGTACCCTTCAGCTCAAACGGCCATCCAGGCCTTGGGCCATCGCGTATTCAGCTACCTTGTGAAGCCTCTGGCCTTTGCGGACCTTGTCATACAGGTCCGGGAAGGGGTTCGACAGCATCGCGTCCAGCAGAACATCCAGGCGGCTTCCTCAAGGGCCAGTGATTGGGCCCGGGAGCTTGGGGCCTTGACCATGGGACTGGATACATCGGGACAAGGCACCGCCCTGCCGGTGAACCAGGTTCTTGGGGCCGTCCTCGGCCACATGGGGGAGACATTGCTGGATCTCAAGCACTTGGTTGACCTGACCATGGCCCAGGATGGAGGCGCGACCTGCAGTGTCAGAAGCTGCCCCAGGATGGCCCAGTACGAGGCCGCCCTGAGTGAGGGAATCCGGGTTCTCGAGCGAACCAAAGGCTCGTTCAAATCCAAGGAGTTGGGCGAACTGCGCCACTGCTTCGAGCGGGTGTCCACCTCCTTTGGGTCCAAAGGGGCATCCGATTTTTCTCGGACCGGGGCTTGACAGAGTTCGGGATGGGGCTAGGTTGGTTCTGCTAAACAATCTGTCCATTGGGACAAAAAGCCTTGGCGGGCAGGACCCGGACCTGCAAGTTGGAGGCGCAACCATCCTGGCATTGGATGGCTGCGCCTCCATTTTGCTTTTTCGGGCTCACTGCCGCCCAACCAACGGAGGTCGGAGATGACTTGGAAGCGTGAATCTTTCGTGAAACTGACGGAATGCCCCTTGGCGGCGCAGCCCGTGGTGCTCAGTGGGGAGCAGGTGTTCTATGAGGGCCGTTTCCTCGGCCTTTCAGCCCGCATGAAGTGCTCCAACCACTACAACTGCCACAGCAGTCTGGAACAGCCGGTAGATGACCTTGCCTGTGTGCTCACCCGGCTGAGACGCCGTTGAGCCTAGCCCAGCTTCACCGCGTCGATCACGGCCCCCAGCACTTCGGGGTCGGTTTCCGGGGTGAGGCCGTGGCCCAGGTTGAAGATGTGGGGGTGTCCCTTCATGGATTCAACGATGCGGCGCGCCTTGGCGCAGGCGATGTCCCTTCCGGCCAGGAGGGCGATCGGGTCCAGGTTGCCCTGGAGCACCATGCGGGGGAAACGCTCCCGGGCCTCCTGGATGGGAACCTGCCAGGGCACGGCCAGGCCTTCGCATGAAAGCGATTCCAGGGCCTGGGGAAGATGGCCTGACCGGGCGAAGAAGAGCTTGGGGGCCCCGGTGACCTGGGAGAGGGTTCGTTCCACGGCGGGGAGGCTGAAGCGGGCGTAGTCTTCGGGATCCAGTTCCCCGGCCCAGGTGTCGAAGAGCTGCACACCTTCGGCGCCGGCGCCGATGTGCAGGTTCAGGAGCCGGGCCGCGGCATCCGCGAGCTTGTCCAGCCAGGCCTGGGCCTTGACGGGTTCAGCGTGGAGGAAGGCCTTGGCGCGGCCCCAGGTCTTGGAACCCTTGCCCTCGATGCCGTAGGCCAGCAGGGTCCAGGGGGCTCCCGCGAAGCCCAGCATGGTGGCATGGGGGGGGAGCTGGGCCTTCACCTTGCGGATGGCGGCCTGGACCGGTTCGAAGGTCCGCTCGTCCAGGGGCTGGTCCAGGTCGATCTGGTCCAGGGTGCGGGCCAGCCTGGGGCCGCCCTCGGGAATGGTCACGCCGCAGCCCAGGGCGTCCAGGATCACCAGAATGTCGCTGAAGATGATGGCGCCATCAAGCTTGGGGAAGCGGCGCAGAGGCTGGAGGGTCACCTCCGCCGCTAGATCACTGTCGTTCAGCAGCTCCTCGAAGGAGGCCTTGGCCCGGATGGCCCGGTACTCCGGCAGGAAGCGCCCCGCCTGGCGCATGAACCAGACCGGGGGGGGAGTCAGGGCTTCGCCGTGGAGGACCTGGAGGAGGGGCTGAGGCATGAACGCTCCAAAATAAAACCACGAAGCACACGGGAGGCGTGTGCTTCGTGGTGGTCTTCCCTGCGACTACTCCTCGACGGAGAAGGTGATGGGGCCCGTGGCGCCCAGGATCTCTCCCTGGGGGATGGCCACGCCGGTCCGGCGCTCAGCCTTGTGGACCACGCGCCAGGAACCACCGCGCTTGGCGGCTTCAAGCTGGGCGGCCCTGGCGGCCCGCTTGCTGTCCCGGTGGGCGACCTGGATGACGAGGTAGGATCCCTCGCTCACGGTGCCGCTTTCCAGGCCAAAGGTGAAGATGCGGGTCATAGGTGCTCCTTGCGAAAGAATCCATTATACGGGATAGGACGCCCTGGGCGGCTCACCACTGGGCGGCGATCTTCTCCACGGCCCGTTCGAAGTGGGTGAACTCCGCATCTCCGTGCGCGGTGGAGAGGAAGGCCACCTCGTAGCCGCTGGGGGCCAGGTAGACTTCCTCCTCCAGCATCAGCTTGTGGAGGCGGTTGAACTGATCGATGGCACCGGACTCCACCCGGTCGGCCCGCTTGATCTCCGGCTGGAAGAGGGGCCAGAGAAGACTGGCGCATCGGGGGACATGGAGCCCCGGGATCTTCTCCAGGGTCCTGGCCCAGCGTTCGGACTTGGCCTCCAGTTCGCTGTAGACCACCGGGGTCAGGCGCTGAAGGGTCGCCAATCCGGCCGCCATGGCCACGGGATTGCCCGAGAGGGTTCCGGCCTGGTAGACCGGACCATCGGGGCTCACCATCCCCAGGATGTCCTTGCGACCACCGTAGAGGCCCACGGGCATGCCGCCGCCGATGATCTTGCCGAAGGTCACCAGGTCAGGGGTGATCCCGAAGCGCTCCGCCGCGCCGCCCGGCGCCACCCGGAAGCCGCTGATGACCTCGTCGAAGATCAGGACCGTGCCGTGCTTGGTGCAGAGCTCCCGGAGACGCTGGAGGAAGGAGAGATCCTGGAGGAGGAGACCGTTGTTGGCGGGGATGGGCTCGATGATGGCCGCCGCCAGCTCTGCACCGTGCTTGGCGAAGGTGGCCTCCAGGGCCTCGGGATCGTCCAGGCTCAGGACCAGGGTGAGATCGGCGAAGGCCTTGGGAACCCCGGCGCTGGTGGGTTCCCCGAAGGTGGCCAGCCCGGACCCGGCTTTCACGAGCAGGGAGTCGCTGTGGCCGTGGTAGCAGCCGTCGAACTTGAGGATCAGATCCCGCTTCGTGAAACCCCGGGCGGCGCGCAGGGCCGACATCACCGCTTCGGTGCCGCTGGACACGAAGCGCATCTTTTCGATATAGGGGACCATTTCCTTGATGCGTCGGGCCAGGGCCAGTTCGCGCCGGGAGGGGGCGCCGAAGGTCAGGCCTTCGCGCATGGATTCGGAGACCGCCGCCAGGATGTCCTTGTGGGCGTGCCCCAGGATCAGGGGCCCCCAGGACATGCAGAGGTCCAGGTAGCGGGTGTCGTCCTCGTCCTCGAACCAGGCCCCGGAGGCCTTTTTGAAGAACTTGGGGGTTCCTCCCACGGACTTGAAGGCCCGGACGGGGGAGGAGACACCGCCGGGGAAGTGGGTCAGGGCTTCGGCAAAGAGGGCATCGTTGGGCATGGCGTGCTCTATCGGGAAAGGGGCTTAAGGGACTGGAGGAGCGAGTCTATCACCCCGAGGGAGGGGTTGAAACTCCCGTCCGGGGCCTCCGAGAGCTGCTGCTCCACCCTGCGGTAGTAAGCGCGGATCTCCTCGGCGGGACGTTCAGTGAGGTCCTGTCCCTCCTTGGGGAGGGATGCCTGGGTCAGGGGGATATCGGCGTAGATGAAGTAGCGTCCGTCCCGACTGAGGCCTTGGAAGGTGCCGGTTAGACTGCTGTTGTCCACCGGAGAGCCCTCCTCCTGGGTGTAGCGGGTCAGAAAGAACAAGCCCGTACACCAGGGAGTCTCCACCCTCCGCACCTTGGCGAAGATGGTGGGGGCGCTGTCCGGGCAGTTCCATAGGGGCCAGTCCTGCATGATCAGGCCCCGGGGGGCGCCCTTGGCCAGCAGGCCTTGGACGTCCCGGGCACAGGTGGCAAGGTCGGGGTAGGCCTTCCCGAAGTCCGTGACTCCCGGGTCTGTGAGGGGGATCACCTCCAGCACCGTCCCGCCGGAGAAGGTGAAGCGGGTCCGGGGTGGGGCGACATCGTAAGGGATGTCGGTGCCGTTCTCCTCATGGGTCAGGCGGGGAGGGCGGCCGATCTGGCCCTGCCCCAGCAGTTCTGGGGCCTGGAGGGAGAATCCCTCGCCCTCCAGGGGGGCGGCCATCAGGCCAAGGCTGAAGAGGGCGAAGGCGAGGGCGCGCCTGGGCACTAGAAAACCCAGCCCTTGTGCACGGCTTCCCGGGCGGCATAGGTGATGATCATGTCGCTGCCGGCCCGGCGCAGGCTGAGGAGCTGCTCGTACATGAGCTGATCGCCGTTGACCCAGCCCAGCTGGTCCGCGGCCTTGACGCTGCTGAATTCGCTGGAGACATGGTAGGAGCAGATGGGCAGGAGGCAGGACTCCTTGAGGCGCCAGATGAGGTCCAGGTTGTGGATGCCGGGCTTGACCATGAGGATGTCGGCGCCTTCCTCGATATCCAGCAGGGCATCTTTGATGCCCTCCCGGGCGTTCCGGGGATCCATCTGGTAGGTGCGGCGGTCACCGAACTTGGGGCTGGAGTCGGCGGCCTCCCGGAAGGGGCCGTAGTAGGCGCCGTTGTGCTTGATGGCGTAGGAGAGGATGGCGGTGTTCTGGAATCCCTCCTCGTCCAGCCGGGCCCGGATGGCGCCGATGCGACCGTCCATCATGTCCGAAGGGCTCACCACGTCGGCGCCGGCCTGGGCGTGGGTGAGGGCCATTTCTGCAAGGATGGCCACGCTGGCGTCGTTGACGATCTCGCCGTGCTCCACCACGCCGCAATGGCCGTGGTCCGTGTAGGCGCAGAGGCAGACATCCGTCATGACGATCAAGTCATCGCCGAAGGCCTTCTTGAGAGCGCTCACGGCCAGGGGGACGATACCCTTGGGGTCGTGGCTGTGCTCAGCCAGGGGGCTCTTGGCGTCGGGCACCCCGAAGAGCACCACCGAGCGCAGGCCCTTCTTCAGGTCGGCCTCCACCTGCTTCAGGGTGGCCTGGATGCCGGTGCGGGCGATGCCCGGCAGGCTGGCGATGGGGCTTTCCCCTTCCGCTTCCTGGACGAAATAAGGCTGGATCAGGTGTCGGGGGCGCAGATCGGTTTCGGCGATGAGGTCCCGGATGGCCTTGGTGCGACGGAGACGGCGGGGGCGAATGAACATGGCAACTCCATGGAAGTCCTTGAGGGGCGCCTTCTACCTTACCCCCACCCTTTTCGCTTGTGCGCCCGCATTCTCACGCATCCTGCTCCCGGATCTCCACGCGGCGGATCTTCCCGCTGATGGTCTTGGGGAGGACGGACACAAACTCGATGGTGCGGGGGTACTTGTAGGGAGCGGTGACCTGCTTGACGTGTTCCTGGAGCTCGGCCTTCAGCGCTTCGCTGGGCTCGTAGTCCTTGGCGAGCACGATGGTGGCCTTGACAATGGCACCCCGCATCTCATCCGGCAGGCCGGTGACGGCGCACTCCAGGACCGCCCGGTGCTCCAGGAGGGCACTCTCCACCTCGAAGGGGCCGATGCGGTAGCCCGAGCTTTTGATGATGTCGTCGGTGCGGCCCACGAACCAGCAGTAGCCATCCTCGTCCCGCCAGGCCGTGTCCCCGGTGTGGTAGACCCCGGCGTGCCACACGCTGGCGGTCCTGGCCTCGTCCCGGTAGTAGCCCCTGAACATGCCCACGGGCTGGCGACGCCCGGTGCGGACGATGAGCTCGCCCACTTCGCCGACCTCGCAGCTCCGGCCTTCCTCGTCCACGATATCGATGTCGTAGCCCGGGGAGGGCTTGCCCATGGAGCCCGGACGGGGTTCCATGCCGGGGTAGGTTCCCAGGGTCAGGGTCAGTTCGGTCTGCCCATAGCCCTCCTTGAGCTTGAGGCCGGTCATGGCGAGGAACTGGCTGTAGATCTCGGGATTGAGGGGTTCGCCCGCAACGGCGGCGGCCTTGAGGCGGGAGAAGTCGAATTGGGTGAGGTCTTCCTTGATGAAGTAGCGGTAGAGGGTGGGCGGGGCGCAGAAGCTGGTGACGCCGTGGTCCGCGATCACCTGGAGCATGTCCCGGGGGACGAACTTGTCGTAGTCGTAGACGAAGACCGCGCACTCGCAGAGCCACTGGCCATAGAGCTTTCCCCAGGCCGACTTGGCCCAGCCAGTATCCGCCACGGTCAGGTGGAGGCCTCCGGGCTGGACCTGCTGCCAGTACTTCGCCGTGAGGATGTGGCCCAGGGGGTAGGTGAAATCGTGCTGCACCATCTTGGGGTACCCCGTGGTGCCCGAGGTGAAGTAGAGCAGCATGGTGTCGTCGTTACGGGTGCCGGGCTCCGGTGGAGTGAAGTCCTCCGGGGCGGACTCCAGGGCGGCGCTGAAATCCAGGAAGCCGGGGGCCTCTCCTCCCACGAGGGCGGCGACCTGGAGGGTGGGGGACTCCTTCCGGGCTTCGTCGATGGCCCGTACCACCGGGGCTTCGTTCACCGCAACGATCATCTTCACCCCCGCGGCGTTGTTGCGGTAGGCGATGTCCTTCCGGGTGAGGAGATGGGTGGCGGGGATGCCGATGGCCCCCAGTTTGTGGAGGGCCAGGATGCAGAACCAGAATTCGTAGCGCCGCTTGAGGATGAGCATGACCGGATCGCCCTTGCCGATGCCCGCCGCCCGGAAGGCGTTGGCCGCCCGGTCGCTCCAGCGCTTCATGTCCCCGAAGGTGAAGGTGGCTTTCTCCCCTTTGTCATCGCACCAGACCAGGGCCGGGGCCTGGGGGCTTTCACTGGCCAGGACATCCACGACGTCGTACGCGAAGTTGAAGTTCTCGGTCACCTGGACCTGGAAGCCTTCCTGGAAGTCCTCAAAGGAACGGTAGGTGCCAGGGGCGTAGCGATCAATCAGCATGGTTCTTTCCGAAACGTAGGGGTGGGCGGAATGTTCAGGCAAGAACGGCCAGGAAGCGGGCGGGCTTCCCATCCAGGGCCTTTGCGGCGTGGGGAGCGCTGGCGTCGAAATAGAGCGAATCACCCTCTTCGAGGGTGACTTCGTGGTCCCCGATCTGCACCTGCAGGTGCCCTTCGAGCAGATAGATGAACTCCTGGCCCGCATGGGTGTCCGGGTGGACGGGACCGCCGGGTCGGGCGGTCACCAGGAAGGGGGCGGCATGCTTATGAATGAAGTTGGCGGCCAGGGCCATGTACTGGTACTCGACCTTCCGCTCCACGGAGGCGCCCTTGTCTCTGCGGGTCAGGGTGTAGAGGTGGAGGCGGGGCTCCTCTCCCGTAATGAGGGTGGCCAGTTCCACCTTGCAGCGCTTGGCGATGCGGGTGAGCAGGCCCACCGAGATGTCCTCCTGGCCGGATTCGAGTTTCAGGTAGGCGTCCCTGCTGAGACCCAGTTCCGAGGCCATGGATTCAGGGGAGATATCCGAGAGTTCTCTCATTTCCTTGATCCGGGCTGCGACTTGGCCGATCTGCTCCTGCATGATCTTCCTCCATGTGGTGGTGCCGTACCGGGCTGTGAGCTTCTGGATTTCCATAGGAAAGCAGATTCATCAACGAGAGCCCAGGGGAAAACGTGCCCGAGGCTTCCGGTCCTTCGTCTGCTAGGACCCGACTTGAGCGGCCAGCAGCGCCTCCAGAGCTTCCGGAGTCGGTTCGCAGCTGGCTGTGGCCGGGGCTCCGGCGGCCGCAAAGGCCAGGGCGGTGCGCTGGCCCCAGGCGAAGCGCTGGCGGTCCAGGGCCAGGGGGGCCAGGACTTCGGCCTGGAGGGGGCTTAGGGCGAGCACCGCTGAGGCCTCTGGCAGGGGGGGGGGAGGAGACAAGGGTTGCTCCCGGTGGCTTACCCAGGCCTTGAGCTGCCAGGGCTTTCCCGATGCCTGGGTCTCCAGGTAGCCCCGACTGCGCCCGCCCCGGACCAGCAGGAAAGTCCCTCCCTGGGGGAAACGTTCGCAGAGCAGGTCCCAAAGGCCTTCAGCCTTGGGTAGGGTGGGGGTGAGAACCGGGAAATCCGATAGGAGCGCGGCCGTCCCCTGGCCCGTGGCCAGGCAGAGTGTCCCCGGTTTCAGGAAGGGGAGGATGGCACGGGCGCCAGCAGGGCTGAGAATGAGGACTGCGTCCCAGCGCCCCTGGGGTGGCCCTTCCTGGCTGGGAACCTGTTCGGTGCAGGCATAGGGGATGGGCACCCAGCCTGCCGACCTGATCCGCTCGCAGAGGGGGTGGTCCAGGGGGCGGTCCAGGGCCAGCCTCAGTGGGCCCATCCCAGTCCCTCGTCCCGGAATCGAGCCAGCACGGCCTCCAGGGCCATTTCGGGGGAGCCGATGCCCTCGGCCTTCACGATCCGATCCTCCAGGGCGAAGGCCGCCCTCAGGCGGATCCGGCCATCGCCGAGACACTGGGCCAGGGCGCCCAGGGGCTGCTGGCAACCGCCGCCCAGGCCAGCGAGCACCCGCCGTTCCAGATCTACGCAGAGGGCGGTATCGGTGTCATGGAGGGGCTTCAGGGCCTCCGCGATATCCGGGCGATCCGTGCGGGTCTCCGCCAGCAGGGCGCCTTGACCGGGGGCCGGAAGGAGTTCTTCGGCGTCCAGGGCGCGGACCTCCAGGCCCGACAGGTCCAATCCCAGGCGCTTGACCCCTGCGGCAGCCAGCAGGGTGCCGTGGAGGGGTTCCTCCCGGAGGATGCCATCCCGGACCCGCTGGAGCCGGGTGGGGACGTTGCCGCGGATCCACGTGAAATGCGCCTGGGGCATGGCCTGGCGCAGCATGCGCTCGCGGCGGACGGCGCTGGTGCCGAGGGTGGGCGCCTCGGGCCGATCGGGGCGGAGAATCAGGAGGTCGGAGGGGTCCTCCCGCATGGGTATGCAGGCCCGCAGGGTGCCCGCAGGCCTATCCATGGCGACGTCCTTGAGGCTGTGGATCAGGAGGTCCACCTCGCCGAGGGCCAGGGCCTCCTCCAGTTCCTTGGTGAAGAGCCCGGTGGCGCCCGCCTTGTCCAGGGGGCCCGCCAGCCAGCGGTCTCCATGGGTGGTGAACTCCCGCCAGGAGACCTCGTGGCCCTGGGACTTGAGCCAGTCCACCATGGGCTTCGCCTGGCCAAGAGCCAGGAGGCTGTTCCGGGTGCCAACGACGATGCGGCTCACGACCTTTCCCCGTCCTCAGGGGACTCCTCACCCGTGGCTCTGGGTTCGCTCTGGGCCAGAGCGCGGAAGGCCAGGGTGCGTCCCCGCCGGAGAATTGCCTGGAGCGATTGGGCCTGGTCAGGTGTCAGTTCCGACAGGGGGCCTTCAGAGGCCTCGGCGTTGAGGGCCTCCCAGGCGATGCTGAGGCGTTCGTGGGCCATGGCGCGCCGACGCTTGGCCGCCCGTTTCCGGGCGCGGCCCCGCAGACGTTCCACCCCGTCCACGAGGAAGGGATCGGCCTGACGGGCTGCGGCCTTGCGGTGAAGCTTGGCCTGCTCGGTCTCCTCCAGGCAGTTGCCCAGATTGAGACGCTGCACCCAGGGAAGCTGCTCCAGCTCCGGCTCGGTGTCGGGTGGCAGGGCCAGATCCAGGATAAGCAGCCGGTTCTCACGAGTGCACTGCTGCCAGGCCGCCCTGGTGAAGATGGGCTCGGGGCTTGCGGTTGCCGACACCAGACAGTCGAAAGTGCCGGGATCCCGCTGGAGCTGGGCCAGGGGGATGACCGGGAGACCCAGGGGATCGGCCATCTCATGGGCCCGGTCCAGGCTGCGGTTGGTGACCGTGACCCGATAGCCACGTTCTGGTAGACGGGCCGCCAGATACTGGGTCATGGGGCCCACGCCCACCAGCACGACGTGGCCGGAGGAGTCCAGGAATCGTTCGACGTGGCGCAGGGCTACGGTGGCCACGCTGGCCTGGCCGTGGTCCAGTCCCACCCGGGAGCGGAGGCGATGGGCCTCCCGGAGGATATCCTCCAGGGCGGACAGGGCCTCCTCGCCGGCGGTGCCAGCCTCCAGGGCCGTATCCAGGGCGCTTCGGATCTGTCCGGGGATTTCCCGGTCACCCACATTCGCGCTTTCCAGGCCCGAGGCCAGGGAGAGCAGGTGAAGCCAGGCCGCATCCCCCGTGAGCTTGGTGACGTCAGGCCCCAGGCCGAGGCCCTGGGCATCACCCTCCCAGAGCATCCAGAGGACGCGCTGGCAGGTGCTGAGATAGACCAGTTCCCGGGCACCGGTTTTTCGCTGCCATTCCTGGAGCTTCTCGGTCAAGCCTTCAGATACAACGTGCTCACCGACCTGTTCCAGGGGGTGTTGGGGAACGCAGAACATATAAAGCGTGGGTTCCATGGTGCTCCGGAGCCTTCGTGGTATGGCCCCTCATCATACAAGGAACCGTTGGCTGGGGAATGGCTCGCTTGGCGCGGCTGATCCATGGAGGATGGGTGCGGCTGATATCCGTTTATCGGCTGCCTTCCGTCAAGGCCATAGCGATTGGGAGGGCATTCGACCGATGGGGGTGGTTGGTGTGGCTTGAAATTATAAATCAAAAATAAATCGAGTGCCTCCAGCGCGTTATTGCTGGGCCAAAAGCGACTAATCTGGCAGTGCTATGCTGGTGCCAACTTCAGCACGGGCAGGGATGATGGATTCCAGGATCAGGGTGGCCATTGCAGATGACGAGCCCTTGGCTCTGATGCGTTTGGCGCGCCTCCTGGACCGGGCGGGCTGCGAGGTGCAGGCCCAGTTCCAGGATGGAATGGCCATGGTGGATTGGCTCAAAGGGCACCCGCTTCCGGACTGTCTATTCCTGGACGTCAAGATGCCGGGGGCCACGGGACTCGACATCCTTGCGGAGTATGCGGAGCGCCTTCCAATCGTCCTGGTGACCAGCAACTCGGAATTCGCCGTTTCCGCCTTTGACTTTGCGGCAGCGGACTTCCTTCTCAAGCCCGTCGAGGAAGCCCGGCTGGCCAAGACGCTGGATCGTCTTCGTCACCGGCTCCTGGGCAGGGGCGCGCAGCCTAGGCCGATGGCCCCCTCCAAGATCCCTGTCACGGCCGGGAGCGGGACGGTCCTTCTGGAATTAGCCAAGATCAGCCATTTTGAGATCGAGGGCGGCAAGGTATTCGTGTGCGGGGTCCAGGGGCGCTTTCTGAGTCGCTGGCGGTCCCTGGCCCAGGCCGAGGCTGCCCTCCCTGGTGTCCCTCTGGTGAGGCTCAACCGGACCATCATGGCTCGGACAGAATCCGTGAGAGGCTTGCGGGTGCTGCCTTACGGGCGACGCATGGTGCTGCTGGCGGATGGCAGGGAATACTCGGCGAGTCGCAAGGGCAGCCAGGACCTGGCGACGCGCTTAGGACTGTAAGGGCTTGCTGTGCCTGTAGAGGCGTTCCATGCAGGGTTCTGTCATTCCCTGTGGGGAAACTGCGCCTCCCTGTTGCGTTGCGGCTTTGCCGCTTCGGGAAATGTACCTTTTGGTCTGCGGATTCATCGTGATTGGTTATTTGTGGCTTATGAGCATGTAGCTATGCGGAAGATTCTTCCCAAGAAGGCCCTATTGGTGGACGGTCCCGAAGACCGTCGGGTATTCCGACGATTTCTCCAGCTCCATGGCTTCGAAATCAAGGAATGCGACACCCTTGAGGAGGCTATTCCACTGGTCACGGAGTTCCTTCCGGATCTGATGGTCACGGACTTCTCCAAGGCTGTGGATCCCGCCCTGGGCCGCTGCAGGGGAGCCGTTGACAGACTGCCCGTTCTCTTCCATGGCGGACTCCTCCCCCAATGGGAGGAAATGAAGTCGATGGCTTCCACCAAGGCAGCTTTCCTCTCCCGACCATTCTCCCTTCTGGATTTCCACATTGCGATCCAGGGGCTGCTGAGGTCCTGATATTCAGCGAAAGCCCCTTTTCAGCCGAAGATGGGGCATGGCAAATCATCGGATCGGTTCCTCCTGGAGAAGCGGGTACAGTTTCCCCCTCGTGGCCACCTGCCTGCTGGGAGCGCTGGTGGCTGGGGGACTGCTGTCTGTGTTCGGGTCCCAGCAGGAGCTCCACCAGACCGGGCTTTCCCTGGCGAGCCGGATGCTCAACCAATTCACGACGGTGGTGGTCACCAGCATCGCGCTGATCATCCCCCTTTCGGCCAATCTCTATTCGCCAAGGTTGGTGAAGCTATACGTGGCACACCCTCTGATTGTCGTGTGCCTCTCGGTGCTGGTCTTCACCCACCTGCTGCTCCTGGGGTCGGGGGTGGTGCCCCCTGGAACCTCCTATCATCGGCTGTTCCTCAACTTGGTCTCCGTCGCGCTGCTGGTCGTACTGGCGGGGATGCTCCCCTTTCTCTTCGGCATCAGCCAGTTCCTGCGGCCCAGCTTCTTCATGCCCATGCTGACCCGCAAGGCCATCCGAAGCCTGGCGCTGCTGGGCCGTGGGCAGAAGACCGAGCAGAATTCCCGGGATCTGTTCGAAATCACGGATGTGGTGGCCAACATTGCCCTCACGGGCATGGCCAGAGGGGACCGCCAGTTGGTGCTCATTGCCATCCAGTCCCTCCACGCCATCCTCACGGAGCTGGTCGGGTGCGGGGGAATTGAGCCCTCCCGTTGGCGAGCCCTTCGCCCCCACTTTGTCCCGGGTCTTGCCCGGGAGGGCCAAGCCTTCCTGGTGAAGGAACGCCTCTGGCCCGAGGCCTATCTCCTGGCTCAGCTGCTCAAGGTGATGGAGGTGGCCAATAAACGGCAACACGAGCTGATGGCAGAGTTGGCTGGCCAGCTGGTGGAAAGCGCAGAGCTGGCCTCCGTGCTTTGCAGGGATCGGGTGGTGGAGCTGCACATCATGGCCTTCAATTCCCTGCTTCGGGAATCCATCGAGGAGCGGGACCTGAGGAGGTTCCAGAACCTCTCCTACCATTACCGCCTATTGATCGAGGCTTTCCTGGATCAACCCCGTCACATGTATCAGGCGGCTGAACACCTGATCTCCTACGGGCACCTCGCGGACGAAGTGGGGATGAGCTTCGGCCTCAAGACCGTCGTCTTCGACATGGGCGAGCTGGTGCTCAGCATCGCCCTGCGGCAGGAAGAACGCGCTGTGGAGCTGGTACAGCTCTGGGCGGGGCCCCTCTGGCAGGAGGCCATCCTGAGCGAGGGGGGGATGAAGATGGCTGGATGGCGTACCCTCGTCAAGGTCTACTGGGAGGCGAAGGCCAGAGGGCTTGGGGCTTTGGCTGAAACCCTGTACTGGCGGTACCTCTCCGACGAGATCGTTCACCGGGAGCATGTCGAGTTGATTCTCGATGAGGACCGGGAGCTGCATATCGAATTCAACGATCGCCTCCTGCGCTTCGCGCACCTCTCGCCCGAGGCGAGCGCCATGGCCCTGGCTTTCACGGAGGAGTGATCCCCAGCAGCCCTTGTCGCAGCCCGTCCTTCCGGATGGTTTGATCGATTCGCATGCCGGTACAGTCTGGCGGGCCCTCGGCTCAAGCGGAGAAGTCCCTCTTCGGTTAATCTTGAAGGAATATGGCGTGACATAACCAAAGGCAACAAGGAGTTTCTAATGACCATGGCAGATGAGCGGAAGGGGTCGGATCGTGCAGCGCTGGATGCCTGGAAGGAGGCGCCGGTCGTTGACCTGATCCGCCATCTCATGGAGCACTATCACTGGGAGACCCGGCACGGCATGGCCGAACTGGAAAACCTAGTGGAGGAGGCTGCCCTCATGGAAGGCCATCACTTCCCCCAGCTCCTGGCCATCCGGGATGAAGTGGATCTCTTCTGCCGGGAGATGCGGGATCACCTGCGTATGGAAGAGGCCACCCTGTTTCCGGCCATTCTCGCCAAGGAACAGGGACGGGAATTCCAGATGGATAAGGAAATCATGGAGCCACTGGAGCTCTTTGAGGATGAGCATAATGCGGCCGCCGGACTCCTGGTGCGAATCCATAAATTGACAGAGGGCTTTCAGCCTCCGGAATCGGCCCAGGGACTGCAGCGGCGCCTCTACCGGGCCTTCGAAGTCCTGGCGGACAGTCTGATGCAACACATCTATCTTGAGAATGAAGTGCTGTTTAAGCGCGTGTTATAGGTCGATTTGGTATGATTCGGTGATTCGAGAATAAATTCTCTTTTGCACGTGAATAACAACTTCGATTACCATAAGGCTTGGATTCTTTCTTATGCCGTTGGTTTGTATTCCTGACGCGGGAAAACTGCATTAAGCTTATGGTATGACCAGGGAGGAAAATGTAATGTCGGTAGCTTCCTATACCTATTTTGACCCCAAGGCCGTGGAGCCCTGTCTGGGTGACGGCAGTCAGGTCATTCCCCTGCTGCAGGTCGTTCAGGAGAAACACGGCTATGTGCCCGAGGCGGCTATCGCTGAGATATGCGCGATCACCGGTACTCCCGAAAGTGATATATTTAGTGTTATTACTTTTTATAAACAATTCAGACTTCAACCCCCAGGCAAATACCTGATCAAGGTCTGCGATGGCACCGCCTGCCATGTCATGGGTTCCAGCATGCTACTGGATGTGCTCTACGACAGTCTCAAGATCGAGACCGGCGACACCACGGCCGACGGGCTCTTC
This sequence comes from Holophagaceae bacterium, assembly GCA_017859955.1. Classification (GTDB taxonomy): domain Bacteria; phylum Acidobacteriota; class Holophagae; order Holophagales; family Holophagaceae; genus Holophaga. The sequence goes on along the minus strand of JAFNAB010000027.1, from coordinate 3,201 downwards.
ACCATCAGCCCCGTGGCCTGTCTGGGCTGCTGTTCGCTCGCCCCGGTGATCATGGTCAACGACGAGACCTTTGGCGGCCTGTCGCCCCAGAAGGTCCGGACGATCCTCAACGACTTCCGGAAAAAGGGCTGACCGGCTCTCCCCTGTGACGAGGACAATGATGAAAAAGATTGTGGTTGGAATGGGAACCTGCGGCGTCTCCGCCGGAGCCGGTAAGGTCCTTGAGGCCTTCAAGGATCTGGTGGCCGCGAACAGCGACAAGGCCGAACTGGCGTCCACGGGTTGCGTAGGCATGTGCTATCGCGAGCCCCTGGTGGAAATCTGGGAGGGGGACCGACGGACCCTCTACGGCGATATGACCGCAGAGAAGGCCAAGGAGGTCTTCGAGGGCCATGTCCTCGGCGGGACAGAGCTTGCCCAGTACGTGGCCTTGAAGGACTACAGCGAAGGCCCCGAGTTCTCCTACCTCGACCGCCAGGTCAAGGTCGTGCTCCGGAACTGTGGCTTCATGGATCCCGATTCCATTGAGGAATACGAGGCCCGTGACGGCTACAAGGCCATCCAGAAGGCCCTGAAGGAGATGACGCCCGCCGAGGTGATCCAGTCCATGCTCGACTCCGGACTCCGCGGCCGTGGCGGTGGCGGTTTCCCCGTGGGCCAGAAGTGGAAGTTCGCTGCGGCCTCCGTGAGCGACACCAAATACCTCATCTGCAACGCCGACGAGGGTGACCCCGGCGCCTTCATGGACCGCTCGGTGCTGGAGGGGGATCCCCACTCCGTCATCGAGGGCATGATGATCGCGGGCTACGCCATCGGTGCCGAGCACGCCTACATCTACTGTCGCGCCGAGTACCCCCTGGCCGTGCGCCGCCTGCGGGAGTCCATCGAGAAACTCAAGGCCAAGGGCTACCTGGGCCACAACATCTTCGGCTCCAGCTTCAGCTTCGAGGTGAAGGTGAAGGAGGGCGCCGGCGCCTTCGTCTGCGGTGAGGAAACGGCCCTCATGGCCTCCATCGAAGGCAAGCGCGGCACGCCCCGCCCCCGTCCCCCCTATCCCGCCATCAAGGGGCTCTGGGGCAAGCCCACCAACATCAACAACGTCGAGACCTTCGCCAACGTGCCCTGGATCATCCTCAACGGCGCCGACAAGTACGCCGCCATGGGCACCGAGAAGAGCAAGGGCACCAAGGTCTTCGCCATCGCCGGCAAGGCCAAGCGCACCGGTCTGGTGGAAGTCCCCATGGGCCTCACCATCAAGAACGTGGTCTTCGATGTCTGCGGTGGCATCAAGGATGACCGCCAGTTCAAGGCCGTGCAGATGGGCGGTCCCTCCGGCGGCTGCATCCCCGCCTCCCTGGCGGACACCATCATCGACTACGAACAGATCACCAAGACCGGCGCCATCATGGGCTCCGGCGGCATGGTGGTCATGGACGACACCACCTGCATGGTGGAGATGGCCCGCTTCTTCCTCACCTTCACCCAGCTGGAGTCCTGCGGCAAGTGCACCTCCTGCCGCATCGGCACCCTGCGGATGCTGGAGATCCTGGAAGAGATCGTGGCGGGTCGCGGCAAGGAAGAGCACCTGACGCAGCTGGAGGAACTGGGCCAGATCATCAAGGGCTCCTCCCAGTGTGGTCTGGGCCAGACGGCCCCCAACCCCGTGCTCACCACCATGAAGTATTTCCGGGACGAGTACGAGGCCCACATCCGCGAGCACCGCTGCCCCGCTCATTCCTGCGGCGCCCTGGTCAAGTTCGTGGTGAACGAGGTCAAGTGCGTGGGCTGCACCCTGTGTGCCCGCCAGTGCCCCACCAAGTGCATCAGCGGCGAAGCCAAGAAGCCCCACCTGATCGATGAATCCAAGTGCATCAAGTGCGGAAAGTGCTTCACCGTCTGTAACTTCAGCGCGATCAGCAAAGTTTGAGGACCGATTCCATGGCCAGTGTCACCTTCAAGCTCAACGGCAAAGAGGTCGTTGCCGACAATTCCAAGACCATCCTCCAGGTCGCTCGGGACAACGGGGTGGATATCCCGACCCTCTGCTACGACCCCCGCCTCCCGCCCTACGGCTCCTGTCTGGTCTGTGTGGTGGAAGTCCGCAACATGGGGCGCACCCTCATGTCCTGCACCACGCCCGTGGGCGAGGGCATGGACATCTGGACGGACAGCGAGTCCGCCCTCAAGGCCCGCAAGTCGGCCCTGGAGATGCTGCTCTCCAACCACTACGCCGACTGCCGTGGCCCCTGCTACGTGAAGCAGGATGTGGACTCCCCGGGGGCCATCAACTTCATGAAGCGCTACGTCGCCGATCTGGAGTACGACCGCCTCGGGACCCCCGAGATCGTGCCCAGCAACGGCAAGAAGGTGGCCATCGTCGGCGGCGGCCCTTCGGGCCTCACCTGCGGATACTACCTCCGCCAGCAGGGCTTCGAGGTGACCATCCTCGACATGCAGCCCAAGCTGGGCGGCATGCTGCGCTACGGCATCCCCGAATACCGGCTGCCCCAGGCTGTGCTGGACAAGGAAGTGGCCCAGCTCGTCTCCGGCGGCATCCAGGTCCGCACCGGCGCCAAGCTTGGCGTGGACTTCACCCTGGACAGCCTCAAGGCTGAGGGCTTCGATGCCATCTACCTGGCCCTGGGTTCCTGGGTCGCCAAGGGTATGGGCCTCGAGAATGAGAACCATCCCCACATCCTCCCCGGCATCGTCTTCCTGGAGGGCGTGAAGCGTAATGGTCCCCCCGAGCTGAAGGGCAATGTGGCCATCGTGGGCGGCGGCAACACCGCCATCGACGCGGCCCGCACCGCCCTGCGCTGCGGTGCCGACAAGGTGACGGTCCTCTACCGCCGCACCCGCACCGAGATGCCCGCCGATGATATTGAAGTCGAGGACGCCATCGAAGAGGGCGTGGAGTTCGCCTACCTGACGGCCCCCAACAAGGTGGTCACCGAGGGCGACAAGCTCCTGGGCCTGGAATGCTACCTGATGGAACTGGGCGAGCCCGACGCCTCGGGGCGCCGCAAGCCCGAGAAGGTCAAAGGCAGCGAATTCCTCTTCAAGGCCGACTGGGTGGTCTCCGCCATCGGCCAGGACCAGGATCTCTCCGGCCTCAAGAACCAGACCCTGGGCGAGATCAAGACCACCAAGTGGAACAGCATCGAGGCTGATCCCGAGACCCTGCTCACCAGCGTGGAAGGG
>JAFNAB010000026.1 GCA_017859955.1 Holophagaceae bacterium | reverse complement strand
CTGGTTCTTGTGTTCCTCGGCGAGTTTCTCGATGCCCTGATTCAAACCATCCAGGTCAAAGGGGCGATTCTTGTCCGCCGGGAGATCCTCGATGGAAGGCTTGAGATTCAACCACTTGGCAACGATGGACCGATTGTCGCGACGCACTTCGGCGATCTTGGTGCGGTAGAAATCCTCGCCCCGCTGTCCCTTGAAGACCTTGGTGTTGCCCTCGACCTTGAATTTGCCTTCGTAGAATTTCTCGCCTTCCAGGATGGGAATGGTCAGGTTGGCCCGAAGGTCATACTTGGGCGACTTGGCCTCCCGGAGCAGCTTTTCGTTCTTCTTCTTCTGGCGGGGGGTGGTCCGATCCTCGACCTCGATGAGGGGCTGCCCCACGAAGACATCCTTGTAGCCTTCACGCCAATAGACTTTCTTGATGTTCTGGACATCTTCTTCCAGGTTCTTCTCCACCAGGAGATCCTTGCTCCCGATCCAGCTGAAGATGCCGTGGGCGCCGGTCTTCTCCATGGCCCTGGCCAATCTGGAGCTTGAAATCACCTTGTTGCCCCTGAAGGTGATCCGGTAGATTTTGGCCTTGCCCCCCTCCTTGATATCGAAGACCAGTCGGGCGAGACCCGGCCCCATCGCCTCAAGCGAGACATCCACCACGGGGTTCCGGAAACCCTTTTCGGCGGCCTGTTCCACAATGATGCCCTTGATCTTGCGGGCGGCTTCGGGATCGTAGACCGTATCGGGATTGATGGTGAGCTTCTTCTCCTTCACCTTGTCCTTGAGGTTGCTGACACCGATCTCGGTGCCCCCACGGTAGTCCACTTCCTTGATGAGGGGACGCTCAACGACCCGGATGGTCAGGGTCTTCCCCCCGGTTCCATCGGCCAACTCGAACTTGATGTCGTCAAAGGAGCCGGAACTCCAGAGCTGCTGCAGCACGGCCGTGAGGTCGATGGCCCGGAGATCATCCCCGACCTTGAGGCCAGACTTGAAGATCACGGTCTCCGGTGTGAGCTTCTGTGCGCCCAGCACTTCGATGCGGGCAATGGCCTCCGAATCCTGAGCCCAGGCCACCCCCCCTGCAAGCAGGAGCGGCAGGCAGTACCGGATCGATCGGCTCCGAAGCATTTCACTGAAAACATCCACACTCAGTTTCATCCGTACTCGCATCTAATGGGGTTCAAGGTTGATGGGCGGTCGCCGGGGATGACGACCGCTTTGGCTTACTGGGAACCTGGGTCAGGGGACTGGCGTCAAGGAATTCCCCTCACTGACTTCGGTGAAGGCGGGCACGAGCCCATCAGGTCCGGCCTCGAAGAATACACGACCTGAAGGCACTGAGTCCTGGGCAACCATGAGCTCGGCCAGCGGATCCTCCACCGACTTCTGGATCGCCCGCCGCAGAGGCCGCGCGCCGTAGGAGCGGTCCCGGGAGGTGGTCTTGACGATCCAATCCACGGCTGCGTCCGAAAGGTCGACTTCCAGGTGATGCTGCTTCAGGGTCTGGTTCAGGTCGAAGACCAGCAGGCGGACGATCTTGTGAAGCTCTTCATCCCCCAGCCGGTTGAAGACCACGATCTCGTCGATGCGGTTCAGGAACTCCGGGGGGAAGGTCCGCTTGAGCACCTTCATGGCATCCCCCGCCTTGGAATCAAGGCGCTGTTCCTGCTCCACGAAACCCAAGGCTTTGTCCGTCAGGAGCTCCCGGCTGCCCACATTACTCGTCATGATAATGATGGTGTTCTTGAAGTCCACCTGGTTCCCGAAGGCATCCGTGGCGATGCCATCGTCAAAGATCTGGAGCAGGATGTTGATCAGGTCGGGATGTGCCTTCTCCACTTCATCAAAGAGCAGCACACAGTAGGGGTTACGACGGACTCGGTCTGTCAGCAAGCCGCCCTCTTCGTAGCCCACATACCCCGGAGGGGCCCCGAGCAATTTGGAAACTTCGTGTTTTTCCATGAACTCGGACATATCGAAGCGGTGCATCTTCTTGGGGTCGCCAAAGAGGAAGGTGGCCAGGGTCTTGGCCAACTCCGTCTTGCCGACGCCGGTGGGGCCCAGGAAGAGGAAAGAGCCCATGGGGCGGTTGGGATTCTTGAGGCCCGTGCGGGCCCGCCGGACTGCCCGGCTCACGGCGCTGACCGCCGGTTCCTGACCGATCACCCGCTCGTTCAGCCGGGCCTCCATCTGGACCAGGTTCTGCTTCTCCTCGTTCTTCAGGGCCTTCACGGGGATACCGGTCCAGGAGGCCACCACATCCTCAATGTCCTGCTCGGCCACTTCGGCGAAGCGATCATAGTCCTCGTCCGTCAGTTCCTTCTGGCCGCCCTGGAGCTGCTCGCGGAGCTGAATCTCCTTCTGGCGCAGCAGCACCGCCCGTTCAAAGTCACGGTTCAGCACGGCCTCGTTCATCTCGTTGATGACCCGGTGCAGTTCCTCCTCGACCCGGGGAGCGTCCCCACCCCCAGCACCGACCCGAAGCTTGACCCGGGCCCCGGCCTCATCCAGGAGATCGATGGCCTTGTCCGGCAAGAAACGATCCGTGATGTAGCGGTTGGCAAGATAGACAGAAGCCTTCAGCGTAGCCGGCGTATAGCGGACCCGGTGAAAGAGCTCATAGCGGCTGCGGATGCCCTCCAGGATCCGAAGACTTTCCTCCTCATCCGGGGGATTCACGGTCACCGGCTGGAAGCGCCGCACCAGGGAGCGGTCCTTGTCGATGTACTTGGCGAACTCCTTGTGGGTCGTGGCGCCGATGCACTGGATCTCACCCCGGCTCAGGGCCGGCTTCAGGATGTTGGCCGCGTCCAGACTCCCCTCGGCAGCTCCGGTTCCGATGATGCTGTGGACCTCGTCGATGAAGAGGACCACGCTCGGGTCTTTGGAGGCTTCCGCGATGATGGCCTTGAGCCGCTCCTCGAACTGGCCGCGATACTTGGTGCCGGCCACCACCAGAGACAGATCCAGGGCGTAGATGCGCTTCTCCTGGAGCCCGGGCGGCACCTTGCCCTCGAATATCTTCTGGGCCAGCCCCTCCACGATGGCAGTCTTTCCCACCCCGGCCTCGCCCAGGAGGATGGGATTGTTCTTCCGGCGCCGTGAAAGGATCTGGATGATGCGCTCCACTTCCGTGTCCCGCCCGATCAGGTTGTCGAAGATGCCGCGCTCCGCCAGCTCGGAAAGATTCCGGGCGAATTCGGCCAGGAGGGGATGCTCCTTCTTCTTCTTGGCGATCTTCTCTTCCTTGGTGGATTCCAGGAGGATTTCCTTGGCCGCGATAATGTCCGCCCCCGCTTCGCGCAGCAGACGCCCCGCAAGGCTCTCCTCTTCCTTGAGCATGCCCAGCAGGAGATGCTCAGCCCCGACATGCTTGTGGTTGAGCTTGGCACTCTCCTGGGTGGCGTGCTGGAGGATTCGCTTAACCTCCTCTTCCATGGGGATATCGATGGAGGTGCTGCTGGGCACCACCTTGCGATCCCGAGGCGTCAAGGCGGCAATCAAGCGATCCCGCAACTGGTTGGTCTGTACCCCCATGCGCTCAAGCAACTGGGTGGAGGTCTTCTCGGCCTCCCGCAGCAAGCCCAGGAGCAGGTGGCCGCTCTGGATACTCTCCGCACCAAACTGACTCGCCTCATAGCGGGCGAAGAACATGACTCGACGTGCCTTTTCCGTGAATTTCTCGAACACGATTCCCCCTCGGGGCCAGCCAGGATCAATGAGGTCGCATTGTGCGCAAACCAGTGTGAATCAAGGGTAACCCCAACATTGGCGCTTGTCCCGCCTCCCTTTGGATGATTCCGATCAGCCCCTGTCCCACCACTGTTTCAGGACGCCCTTAAGCAACCAAAAGAGGGGTGGAGGCAGGAAATCTGCCTGGGAAGATAAGGCTTCTCGGGTTAATCTGATTCCTTAGGAGTTCTGCCATGAGGGATGTTCCACCCAATCTAGCCATCCTGGGCCTTCAGTGGGGGGATGAGGGGAAAGGCAAGCTCGTCGACCTCCTCAGTGCCCGATACCAGAACGTCGTCCGTTTCCAGGGCGGCAATAATGCGGGCCACACCGTTGTGGTCAATGGCCAGAGCATCGCGCTACACCAGGTTCCCAGCGGCGCCCTCCATCCCGGGTGCTTCCTGGTGGTGGGGTCCGGAGTGGTGCTCAATCTCGAAGTATTCCGGGAAGAATTGAAACGCCTTGCGGATCGCGGATTTGATCTCTCCAAACGCCTCCTCCTTTCCGACAAGGCCCATGTCATCCTGCCCCACCACATCGCCCTGGATCGCTGGCGCGAGGGGGGAGCCGGGAAGGTCAAGATCGGCACCACCGGTCGTGGCATCGGTCCCGCCTATGAGATGAAGGTCGCCCGCATGGGCGTCCGCCTGGGGGACCTGCTCCGCCCGGAAACCCTCAAGGATCAGGTGCGCACCGGCTACGAAGAAGTGCGCCTCCGCCTCGGAGACGAAGCCCAGGATCTGCCCTCCCTCGACACCATCGTGGCCGACGTGCTGCGCTGGGCAGAGCCTCTGTTGCCTTTCATCGCCGACGCCCAGACCTACCTCATGGAAGCCTGGAAGAAGGGCGAGTCCATCTTGTTCGAGGGGGCCCAGGCTACCCTGCTGGACATCGACCACGGCACCTACCCCTTCGTGACCAGCTCCAACTGCAGCCTGGGCGGGCTCTTCACGGGCACCGGCCTTCCCCCCAAGGCCCTCAGCAAGATCGTGGGCGTTGCCAAGGCCTACACGACCCGTGTGGGCGAAGGCCCCATGGTTTCCGAACTCCATGACGCCACCGGGGACCGCATCCGCGAAGCTGGCCGCGAGTTCGGTACCACCACCGGTCGTCCCCGCCGCTGCGGCTGGTTCGATGCCCCCATCACCCGCCATGCCTGCCTCACCAACGGTGTGGATGGCCTCGGCCTCATGAAGCTCGACGTTCTGGACGGCTTTGAGCAGGTCGGTCTCGTGATCGGCTATCGGGACGGCGAAGGCCGTGTCTCCAACCGCCTTCCCGCCTGTGCCGCCGAGTGGGATGCGTTGAAGGCCGAGATCAAGTACTTCCCGGGCTGGCAGAAGCCCACCCGCGGCGCCACCCGCCTGGAACAACTCCCCACCGAGGCCCGGGTTTACCTCGATGCCCTGGTGGAATCAGTGGAAACCCCCATTGCCTATCTGAGCACGGGTCCCGACCGCGAAGAAGGCCTGCTCTACGCGGGCTCCTTCCTCGAAGGAATGCTGTAGGTTCTCTTCCAATAGACTTCAGAACGGGCTCCTTCGGGAGCCCTTCTCTTTGCCAGGGGTACAAAAGAAAAGCGCCCCGAAGGGCGCTTTTCTTGTAAGACCGAGAAGACTACTCGGCTTCCTTGACCTCAGGAAGGGTGTAATCCACCAGCTCGATGATCGCCATATCGGCGGCATCGCCCAGGCGGTGGCCCAGCTTGAGGATACGGGTGTAGCCGCCGGGCCGCTCAGAGAAGCGGGTGCGGAACTCGTCAGCAAAGATCTTCTGAACGATGGTCTTGCTGCCGAGACGGGCCATTGCCAGACGGCGGTTGGCCACGGTGTCGTTCTTGGCGAGGGTAATGAAGGGCTCCACGAACTTGCGGAGTTCCTTCGCCTTCACGAGGGTCGTCTCGATCCGCTCGGAGGCGAGCAGGGCCGTGGCGAGGTTCTTCATGAGGGCTTTGCGCTGGTTGGTGGTGCGGCCCAGGCGCTTGCCGGCAACATTGTGACGCATGGGGACTCCTTAGACTTCTTGTTCGATGCGCATGCCGAGGGAGAGTCCGATGCGAGCAAGCTCGTCCTTGATCTCCTGGAGGGATTTCTTCCCGAAGTTCTTGGTCTTCATCAGCTCAGCCTCGGTCCGCTGCACCAGCTCGCCGATATTCGTAATATTGGCGTTGCGAAGGCAGTTGTTGGCACGGACGGAGAGTTCCAGTTCCTCGACGGACTTGGACAACATGCTGTTGACGTTTTCACTGCTAAGGACGGCCACACCGGCTTCAACCTCGACACTGTCCTCGTCCTGACGGGCGAAGATCATGAAGTGTTCGCGGATGATGAGAGCGGCATCGCTCACGGCGTCCTTGGGGTCCACGGTTCCGTTCGTCCAGACCTGGAGGGTCAGCTTCTCGTAATCCGTGCTGTGGCCCACTCGGGCGGGTTCAACGGTGTAGTTGACCCGGACGATGGGGCTGTGGTTGGAGTCGAGAGGGATGTAGCCCAGGCCCAGGCGCTCATCCAGGTTCCGATCCGCGGTCAGAAAACCACGGCCCTGACTCACCTGGATCTCCATCTCAAGCTCTCCGTCCTCGCCCAGGGTGGCGATGTGGACATTGGGGTCCGCAACTTCCACGTTCTGGTTGGTCAGGATGGACCCGGAGGTCACCACACCCTCGCCCTTGTGGCTGATCGTGACGATCTGCGGCTGGGAGGAGTGGAGCTTGAAAGGAACCTGCTTGAGGTTCAGGAGGATATGGGTAATATCCTCCCAGACCCCAGGCAGGGCGGTGAATTCGTGCTGGACGCCCTTGATGCGGACGTTGGTGACCGCGGCCCCCTGGATGCTGCTGAGGAGCACTCGGCGCAGGGAATGGCCCACCGTGGTGGCAAATCCCCTTTCGAAAGGATAGGCCACAAACTCGCCATATCCTGCGGTCTTGGTCGCGGCGTTAACTTCCGCCAGACGCGGCCTTTGGAAATCGCTGAGGTTCAGCATCCCTGTCCCCTTACTTGCTGTAGAGTTCCACGATCAACTGCTCGTTGATATCGAGAGGCACATCTTCGCGGGTGGGGGCAGCGATGACTTGCCCCTTGAAGGCAGCGGCGTCGAGCGTGAGCCACTTTGGGATACCACGGCCAGCCGCGGTCTCCACAGAGGACTTGACAAAATCATTGGCCTTGGAGCGCTCGGAAAGCTCAACGCTCTGGCCAGCCTTGGTCTGGTAGCTGGGAATGTCCACCCGCTTCCCGTTCACCAGGATATGGCCATGCATGACCATCTGGCGGGCGGCGGCGCGGCTGGCTGCAAAGCCCAGGCGGTAAACCACGTTGTCCAGGCGCTGTTCGAGGAAGCCAAGCAGGTTGTGGCCAGTCTGGCCCTTCTTGCTTTCAGCCTTCTCAAAGTAGAGCCGGAACTGCTTCTCGAGCACACCATAGATGCGCTTGACCTTCTGCTTCTCGCGGAGCTGAAGGGAGTAGCCCGTGGGCTTCTTGGTCTTGCCAGCGCCGTGCTGGCCGGGAATCTTGCCTTTGCGGGTCTCGAAGGAGCACTTTTCCTTGAAGCAGCGTTCGCCCTTCAAGTAAAGCTTCATACCCTCGCGACGGCAGAGGCGGCATACGGCGTCAGAATAACGAGCCATTCTCTATCCTCTCTTAGACACGCCGCCGCTTGGGGGGACGGCAACCGTTGTGGGGAATGGGGGTGACGTCGCGGATGCTGGTCACCGAAATGCCTGCTGCGTTCAGGGCGCGGATGGCCGACTCGCGGCCGGCGCCGGGGCCCTTCACACGGACGTCAACAGAGCGGACGCCGTGCTCCTTGGCAGCCTCAGCAGCGATACCGGAAGCAATCTGGGCGGCGAAGGGAGTGCCCTTGCGCGTGCCGCGGAAGTTCTGGTTGCCGCTGGAAGCCCAGCAGAGCATGTTCCCCATCGGGTCGGAGATGGAGATGATGGTGTTGTTGAAGGACGCCTGGATGTGAGCGACCCCATGCGGGACGTTCTTCTTTTCTTTCTTCTTGACCACCTTCTTACCGGCGGTCTTGGACTGGGTCTTTGCCATATCAGTTCCTCAAAACCTTACTTCTTTTTGCCGGCGACGGTCTTCCGCTTGCCCTTCCGGGTGCGGGAGTTCGTGTGCGTGCGCTGACCGCGGACAGGGAGGCCCTTACGGTGGCGGATGCCACGGTAACAGCCGATGTCCATCAGGCGCTTGATGTCGAGACTGATGTTCTTGCGAAGGTCGCCTTCCACCGTTTCTTCGGTAGAGATGACCTTGCGAATACGGCCAATTTCGTCTTCCGTGAGGTCGCGAACCTTGGTACCGTATTCAACCTTTGCCCGGTCGAGAATGCTATGGGCCTTGGCGCGGCCAACCCCATAGATGTAGGTCAGAGCGATTTCAACGCGCTTCTGGACCGGCAGATCGATTCCAGCGATACGTGCCATGCCGTCTCCTTAGCCTTGACGCTGCTTGTGCTTGGGGTTCTTTTTGCAGATAACTCGGACGATGCCTTCCCGCCGAACCACCTTGCAGTGCTCGCACAGCTTCTTAATAGAGGGCCGTACTTTCATGGTTTACCTCTCGGTTGCTTACTTGAATCGGTAGATGATGCGACCACGGGAGAGATCGTAGGGGGTAACCTCGACCAGTACCCGGTCACCCGGAAGGATGCGAATGAAGTTCTTCCGCATCTTCCCACTGATGTGGGCCAGCACCTGGTGCTTGTTCTCAAGCTCGACACGGAAGACCGCGTTGGGCAAGGACTCTACCACTGTGGCTTCGAGCTCAATGGCTTCTTCTTTGCTCAAGCGTTCTCCTGATATAGCTTGACTACGGCTTCAAAGACTTCTTCCGGCTTGCTGCGACCATCGACTAGCCGGTAGTTCGCCATCCCTTGGTAGTAGGCCTGGAGGGGCTTGAAGGTCGCGTTGAACGCTTCCATCCGGCTCCGGAAGGCTTCGGAGGTATCGTCAGCGCGGTGCTTCAGCGGACTTCCGCACAGATCGCAAACGTTCTCCACCCGAGGGGGCTTGTTTTCAAGGTGATAGATGGCACCGCACGCGTTATTACCGCAGCTGCGCCGCCCAACCACCCTAGCCTCCAGGAACTCCTCGGGGACCTCAATGTCTGCCACCAACCCCATTTCAATCTGCTGCGCCGAGAGGAAAGCCGCGAGCGCTTCAGCCTGTTGGAGGGTCCGTGGGTAGCCATCAAACAACACAGCACCTGTTTCGTCCTGCAGCCGCGCAAAGACCAAACCGTTAACCGTGTCGTCGTCCACGAGTTTACCTGCGGCCATGATGGCCTTGGCCCGGAGGCCAATTTCCGTTCCTTTCGAAACGGCATCTCTCAGAATATCACCCGTTGATAGGTGACTCAAAGCAAATTTTTCAACCAGCTTTTTGGCTTGGGTGCCCTTCCCGCTTCCGGGCGCACCAAGTAGGATATGAACCTTCATTTCGTTCTGCCTCCACGGCCGCCACGCACCCGTCCTCGTTCGAGGAACCCGTCGTAGTGACGCATGACCTGATAGCTCTCGAGTTGTGACACAGAGTCCATGGCAACACCGACCACGATCAGGAGGGAGGTCCCTCCGAAGTAGAAGTTGAGGCCAGGCATGCTGTTGGTGATCACCAGGGGCACGATGGAAATCAGTGCGAGGTAGATCGCACCAGCGAAGGTCAGCTTCGAAAGAATGCCGTCCATGTAGACGCTGGTTTCCTTCCCGGGACGGATGCCCGGGATGTACCCGCCGGAGCGCTTCATGTTCTCTGCGGTTTCATCCGGATTGAACACAATGCTGGTGTAGAAGAACGCGAAGAAGACCACCACCCCCACAAAAACCGGCGTATAGATCCAGAAATGGGCGCTTGGGTTCAGGAAACTCGAGGCCTTGGCCAGCCACTCCCAGCGAGTGAACTGGGCGATTGTAGCGGGGAAAAAAATGACCGAGCTGGCGAAGATTACGGGCATAACACCCGCGGTATTCACCTTCAAAGGCATGTATGAACTGCGCTGACTGGCCATCCGGGAAGAGTCCGACCGCCGGGCGTAATGGATGGGGATGCGCCGATAGGCACTCTCCACCAGGACGACTGCGATCAGGACAACTGCCATGGCGGCGGCGAGGAGGAGGAAGACGCCGGGAGGCGCCACATTCCCCTTGTTCATGATGGAATCGCGGAACATGGCCCCGAGGGTGGTGATCCCCTTGGGAAGCCCAGACACAATACCGGCGAAGATGAGCAGCGAAATACCGTTGCCCAGCCCGCGGTCAGTGATCTGCTCACCGATCCACATCACGAAGATAGTGCCAGTGGCCAAGGTCCATGCGCACAGGAGTTTGAAGCCGAGGCCAGGATTGGCCACGACATCAGTCCCCATGCCCTGGGCCAGTGCGGCGATGCCGAAGCCCTGCACAAAGGCCAGGCCCACGGTCAGGTAGCGAGTCCACTGATTGACTTTCTGGCGTCCGGCTTCGCCTTCCTTCTTCTGAAGGTTCTCGATCGCCGGCACCACGGCCCCCAGCAACTGGAGCACGATGCTCGCAGTGATGTAGGGCGTGATGCCGAGGGCGAACACTGAGAACTTCTTGAAGGCGCCTCCGGAGAACAAATCCACCACATTCAGAAGGTCTCCGGCTTTTCCGATGTTCTTGGCCAGGGCCTCAGCGTTGACGCCGGGGACCGAGACATGGACACCGAGACGGTAGACCACCAGCAGCACGAGCGTGAATAGCAGACGCTTGCGCAGTTCAGGGTTGGAGAATAGCTGCCGAAGTCGTTCCATTCAGGGGAGCCCTATTCAGCCTGCTTGGCGCAGGGCTCCTGGATGGTGCCGCCGATGGCGGCGATGGCCTCGCGGGCCCCCTTGGTGATGCGGTCGGCGACGACAGTGACCTTGGTGGTCAGTTCGCCGGAGGCCAGCACCACGATCCGCTCGATCTTGGAACCGATGAGCTTCTTGTCCCGGAGGGACTCGAGGCACACGGTCTCGCCTTCGGCGAAGTTGTTGGAGATGACGGTGAGGCCGATCTCCGCAGTGACGGGGGCAAAGATATTGGTGAAACCGCGCTTGGGGAGACGGCGATGCAGAGGCATCTGGCCACCCTCGAAACCACGCTTGGCGGAATAACCGCGGCGGGACTTCTGGCCCTTCTCACCGCGGGTCGCGGTCTTGCCCATGCCGGAGCCCTTGCCCCGGCCAACGCGCTTGCGCACCTTGACGGCGCCCTCAGCGGGCTTGAGTTCATTCAGCTTCATGGCTTACCCCTTCACCTTGACGTCAACCAGGTAAGGCATGAGCTTGACCATGCCATGCACATTGGGCGTGTACTCGCATTCGCGGGTATCGCCCACCTTCTTGAGCGCCAGGGTCTGCACGAAAGCCTTGTGCTTGGGCACAGTGCAAATCGTGGAGCGCTTGAGGGTCAGGATGACCTGCTTTCCGATGAGATCTGACATCTTAGGCCTCCGCCTGATCCAGGCCACGGTTGGTGAGGACCGTGTAGGGATCCATAAGGTCCTGGAACCCGGCGAACGTGGCGCGAACCACGTTGTGGGGGTTGGAGGAACCGAGGCTCTTGGTGAGCACGTTGTTGATGCCGACCGCTTCCATGATGGCGCGGACGGTGGCGCCAGCGATGATACCGGTGCCTTCAGGAGCGGGCTTGAGCATGACGGAGCCAGCTCCGAAACGCCCGGTGACAGGATGGGGAATCGTGCCGTTGGGGGTCACGGGAACCTTCATCATGTTGCGCTTGGCGCTCTCGATGCCCTTCTTGATGGCGGAGGGCACTTCGAGGGCCTTGCCCAGACCGAAGCCGACCTTGCCGTTCCCGTCTCCCACCACCACGAGGGCAGAGAAGGAGAAGTTCTTACCACCCTTCACCACCTTGGTGACGCGGCCGACGTAGATGACCTGGTCCTTGAATTCGCCCTGTGCGGAATCCTGTGAGTTTCTGTTGTCGTTAGCCATGAGCCCCTCCCTAGAACTGGAGCCCGGCTTCGCGGGCGCTGTCAGCCAGCGCTTTCACGCGGCCGTGATAGACGTAACCGTTGCGATCGAAGACCACAGCCTTGATGCCCTGCTCGATGAGACGGGCGGCAATGCGGGCTCCGACAACCTTGGCGGCTTCGATGTTGGCTCCGTTCTGGATGGTTCCGCGGATCTCCTTCTCGAGGCTGGAAGCGGAGGCGAGGGTGATTCCCTTGGAATCGTCCACCACCTGCACATAAATGCGCTTCAGGCTCTTGAAGATGGTCATGCGGGGACGCTCGGTCGTGCCCGAGATGCGCCCACGGATACGGGTCTTGGTCTTCTGACGGCGAAGTTTGAGGTCGTTGGACATGTTTTCCCCTTACTTCCCGGTCTTGCCGGCCTTGCGGCGGATGACTTCGCCGGTGTACTGGACACCCTTGCCCTTGTAAGGCTCAGGCTTGCGGAACTTCCGGATGTCGGCAGCCACCTGGCCGACCAGCTGGCGATCGATGCCGCTGACCACCACGTGGGTGTTCTTCTCGACAGCGATGGTGATGCCGGCGGGAGCCTGGTAGAGGATGGGGTGGCTGTAGCCGAGGTCCAGGCGGAGCTGAGCTCCGTCCATGGCGGCCTTGTAACCGACGCCAACGATATCGAGTTCCTTCTTCCATCCTTCAGCAACGCCGGTCACGGCATTCTGGAGGAGGGCACGGGTGAGACCATGGAAGGCGCGGTTCTGCGCCTCATCGTTGGCACGGGCCAACAGAATGGAATCGGCCTGAACGTCGAGCGTGATGCCGCTCATGATGGGGCAGGACAGCGTGCCCTTAGCACCCTCGACGACAGCCTCGGCCCCGTGGATGGTCACTTTGACGCCTTTCGGCAGTGCCACTGGCTTTTTTCCGATGCGAGACATGATTGATCCTTGGAAAATTGGATTCGCGATGAACTACCAGACGTGAGCCAGAACCTCGCCGCCCACGTTCTGCTTGCGGGCATCCTTGCCGGAAAGCAGACCCTTGGGGGTGGAGAGGATGGCGATACCCAGACCGCCATTGACGTTAGGGATCTCCTTGACGCCGGCGTAGATACGCAGGCCGGGGCTGGAGATGCGCTTCAGGCCGTGAATCACGGACTCGCCGCCCTTCACGTACTTGATGTTCACGATGAGGTAGTTGCGGCCATCATGCTCCACGGTCTTGAAACCGTGGATGTAGCCCTCAGCCTTCAGGATGCCGCAGAGGCGCTCCTTCATGCTGGAGGCGGGGACCACGACAGCGTCGTGGCCGGCCATGATGCCGTTGCGCAGGCGGGTAAGGTAATCGGCAATAGGATCTGTGTGCATGGATGCCTCTCCTTACCAGCTGGACTTCTGAACGCCGGGGAGCTCACCCGCGAGGGCATGCTTCCGGAAGCACAGACGGCAGAGTTCGAACTTACGCATGAAGCCGCGGGGACGACCGCACACCTTGCAACGATTGCGGTGCTGGGTCGAGAACTTGGGCTTGGAAGCGTCCTTATATCTCTTTGCGATGCGAGCCATGGGTTCTCCTGACTACTTGCGGAAAGGCATGCCGAGATGGGCGAGAAGGGAGCGAGCCTCGGAATCGTTGGCCGCAGAAGTCACGAAGGTGACGTTCATGCCCTTGATCTTTTCGACCTTGGAATAGTCGATCTCCTGGAAGATCAACTGATCCTTGAGGCCCAGTGTGTAGTTGCCACGGCCGTCGAAGGACTTGGTGGGGACGCCACGGAAGTCACGGACGCGGGGCAAGGACAGGGACACCAGGCGGTCGAAGAACTCCCACATACGGGGTCCGCGCAGGGTCACCATGCAGGCGATGGGCATGCCTTCACGCAGCTTAAACTGAGCCACGCTCTTCTTGGCCTTCCGCACGACGGCCTTCTGGCCGGCGATGGAGGTCAGTTCTTCGACAGCGACATCCAGGACCTTGATGTTCTGGATGGCGTCGCCGACGCCCATATTGATGACGATCTTCTGAAGGCGGGGCACCTGCATGGCAGACGTGTACCCGAATTCTTCCTTCAGTTTCGCTACCACGGCTTCGTGATAGCGGGCTTTGATGCGGGGTTCCGCATTTGCAGCCATATTGCCTCCATTTCCGAGGGGCGACTACGCCCCCAGGGTTCGGGAGAGCGGAAGGGCTTGGTTACCGGCGATCCGGTCCGTTTCCTTCCAGCCTCAGTTATCAAAGGTTCCGCCGACGGGAAATCCATCGGCGGAAAGAAAAGCTTCTCATGCTTGTTCCTGGAAAGAAAGCATCTTTTCCAGGTGGGACAACAACTATTCGGCCCGCTTGCGGGTGGGCTTCTGGGTGGTGGGATCGACCAGCATCACGTTCGAAGCGTGGATGGAGGCCTCCTTCTCCTGGAAGCCGCCGCCTTCACCCGTCTGAGGGTTGGGCTTGGTGGCCTTCTTCACCATGTTGACACCGGAGACGACGACACGGTTGGTGGCGGGAGCGACCTTGGCGATCTGTCCGCGCTTGCCCTTGTCCTTGCCGGCGATGACGACGACTTCGTCGCCCTTCTTGAGCTTCATCTTGGTGGGCTTGTCCATTACAGCACCTCAGGAGCGAGGGAAACGATCTTCATGTATTTCCGCTCGCGGAGTTCGCGGGCCACGGGTCCGAAGACGCGGGTTCCCACGGGCTCGCCATCCTTCTTGATGATGACGGCGGCGTTCTCGTCGAAGCGGATGTAGGAACCGTCCTTGCGGCGGTAGGCCTTGCGCTGACGGACGATGACGGCCTGGACCACGGCCTTCTTCTTCACGGTGCCGCCAGGAATGGCTTCCTTGACGGAGGCGGTGATGACATCGCCAAGCTGGGCGATCCGGCCGACCCCGCCGCCAAGCGGCAGGATGCAGCAGATCTTCTTTGCGCCGGAATTATCGGCGACGGTGAGCATGCTTCCCATCTGAATCATGTGGCCTCCTTACTCGCCAGACTTCTGGACGATCTCGAGGACCATCCAGCGCTTGCGCTTGGAAAGGGGGCGGGTCTCGACGATCTTGACTTCGTCCCCGATTTGGCACGCGTTGGTTTCATCGTGGGCCATGAACTTCTTGGTCTGCTTGACCGTCCGGTGATAGAGGGGGTGCTGGAAACGACGCTCCACCTTCACCACTACCGTCTTGTCGGCCTTGTTGGAGACCACGACGCCACTTCGAATCATCTTGTTTTCTAGGCTCATGTGGTCGACCTCACTGGCTCAGCTTGATCTTGAGGGCGGTCTTGACGCGGGCGAGTTCACGGCGGGTCTTGCGGATCTCAGCCGTGTTCTCAACCTGGCCCAAGGCGTTCTGGAAGCGGAGGGTGAAGCGCTTGGCGGCCAGATCGACCTCCAACTGCGCCAGTTCCTCGGTGCTCTTCCCGGTCAAATCGCTAAAAGGGTTCTTCTTGTTCATCTCTGTCCTCTCATTCTTCCGGCGGAGTGCGGGAGACGAACTCGGAAGCCACGGAAAGCTTCATCTGCGCCAGGCGCAGAGCTTCACGAGCGACTTCCTCGGAAACGCCTTCCATCTCGAAGAGAATCTTGCCGGGGCGAATGATCGCCACCCAGCCATCGGGAGACCCCTTACCGGAACCCATGCGGGTCTCGGCGGGCTTGCTGGTGGTGGGACGGTCCGGGAAGATACGGATCCAGATGCGTCCGCCACGCTTGATGTGGCGGGTCATGGCAATACGAGCGGCCTCGATCTGACGGTTGGTCAGCCAGCAGTGCTCGGTGGCCTTCAGACCGAAATCGCCGAAAGCGATTTCGTTGCCGCGGGTAGCGACGCCGCGGGTGCGGCCCTTCTGAAGCTTGCGGTTTTTGACTTTATTCGGCATCAACATAGGTACACCTCAGCGCTTCACGGTTTCGAGGGCGCCTTCGCCCAGATTGACCCAAACCTTGATGCCAATGATGCCGTAGGTGGTGTGGGCTTCAGCGAAACCGTAATCCACGTTGACACGAATGGTCTGGAGGGGCATCTGGCCCGAGAGGTAGTCCTCGGTGCGAGCGATCTCGGCACCGTTGAGACGGCCGGAGACCTTGATCTTGAATCCCTTGGCGCCGAAGCGGATGGCCGCTTCCTCCGCCTTGCGCATGGCGCGGCGGAAGGCGATGCGGCGCTCGAGCTGCTGGGCAACGCCCTCGGCAACGAGCTGGGCATCGATCTCGGGCTTCTTGATCTCCTGGATGTCGACGCTCACGGGACGGTTGAGCTTCTTCTGCAGATCCTCACGGAGCTTGTCGATCTCAGCACCCTTGCGGCCGATGACGATACCGGGGCGGGCGGTGAAGATGCGAACCGTCACCTTGTCGGCAGCGCGCTCGATGTCGATCTTGGAAACCATGGCGTTGAGGCCGTGGAGCTGGGCCTTCAGTTCCTTGCGGAGCTTGAGGTCCTCATGCAGCAGGCTGGCGTACTCGCGCTTGGAGTACCACTTGCTGTGCCAGTTCTTGGTGTGGACTAGACGGAATCCGTACGGATGGACTTTCTGACCCATTGGATTACTCCTCCCCAGCCGTGATCGCAGCAAGCTGCAGCGTGATGTGGCAGGTGCGCTTCTGCACGCGGTAGGCACGGCCCATGGGGGCAGGGCGGACACGCTTCATGCGGAAGCCCTCATCCACGAAGACGGTCTTGACCATCAGCTCGTCAGGATTCACAGCGGGATCCTTGTCCACCGCATTGGCGATGGCAGAGGTCAGGAGCTTCTTGATGGGAGCGGCGGCGTACTTCTTGGTGCTGGTGAGGATCCACTGAGCCTCACCGACCTTCTTGCCCCGGATCAGATCGACCACGAGACGGGCCTTCTGAGCGGATCCGCGCAGGTGACGAATGGTGGCGCTGGAAACGATAGTTGACATATTACTTCCCCTTCGCCTTGGCATCCGACTTGCCGGCGTGACCACGGAAGTTGCGGGTGAGGCTGAACTCGCCCAGCTTGTGGCCGACCATGTTGTCGGTGACGTAGACAGGGATGAACTTGTTGCCGTTATGGACAGCCAAGGTCAAGCCGATCATCTGAGGAACGATGGTGGAACGGCGGGACCAAGTCTTGATCACACGCTTATCCATGGCAGCATGAGCGGCCTCCACCTTCTTCAGAAGATGGCCATCAATGAACGGGCCTTTCTTCAGTGAACGTGCCATTGAAGCTCTCCTAGTTGATCCGCTTGACGATGAACTTAGTGGTGCGCTTGTTAGAGCGCGTCTTGTGACCGCGGGTCGGCTGGCCCCAAGGCGTCACAGGGTGACGACCACCAGAGGTGCGACCCTCACCACCACCGTGGGGGTGATCCACAGGGTTCATGACCACGCCGCGGACGGTGGGACGGATGCCGAGCCAGATCTTGCGGCCGGCCTTGCCCAGGGACACGTTCTCGTGCTGGAGGTTGCCCACCTTGCCAACAGTGGCGTAGCAGTCGAGGTGGATCTTGCGGATCTCGCCAGAGGGCATGCGGAGCTGGGCGTAGTCGCCGTCCTTGGCCACGAGCTGGGCGAAGGTACCGGCGGCGCGGGCAATCTGCCCACCCTTGCCAGGCTTCATCTCGATGTTGTGGACCTCGGTGCCGAGCGGGATGTTCCGCAGGGGCAGGGCGTTGCCCACCAGGATGTCCGCGCCTTTGCCAGCCAGGACAGTGCGACCCACTTCCAGGCCATCGGGGGCCAGGATGTAGCGCTTCTCACCATCCGCGTAGACCAGCAAAGCGATGCGGGCGGTGCGGTTGGGATCGTACTCGATGGTGGCGACCTTGGCGGGCACTTCCATCTTGTTGCGCTTGAAGTCGATGATACGGTAGCGACGCTTGTGACCACCGCCGATGTGGCGGGTGGTGATACGACCGGTGTTGGAACGGCCGCCAGTGCGGTTCAGCTTGGCAATGAGCGAACGCTCGGGCGTGGTGGAGGTGATCTCCTCAAAGCCCTGCTTCGACATGCCCCGCTGACCGGGGGTCGTTGGTTTGAGCAGTTTGACGCTCATGATTATCCTCTTGCCTCAAAAAAACGGGCGATAGTGGCAATGCTTGTCCGCCCGTCGGTTGCAGATCGCCGATTACTCGGCGGCAGGGGTCGCGCTTTCCACGAGCTCAACGTAGGCCTTCTTGACGGCACTGGTGGTGCCGACCCAGCGGCCGAGACGCTTCGCCTTGGCGGGAGTGCGAACGGTGCGCACAGACTTCACCTTCGTCTGAAGGAGAAGTTCAGCAGCTTCCTTGATCTGGTGCTTGTTGGCCCAGGAGGCCACTTCGAACACCTGGATGTTGCTTTCGCGCAGAATCTGGCCCTTCTCGGTAAGGAGGGGCTTGCGGATCACTTCAAAGATCTTGGTCATGGCTTCACCACTTCCTGCAGAGCCAGGATGGCTTCCTTGGAGAAGACAACCTGGTCGTACTTCAGAAGGTCATAGACATTCACGCCCAGGCTCTCGATGGCCAGGAGCTTGTGATTGTTTCCGGCAGCCAGGGCGACCTTCTCGGAAGCCTCGGTGCCCACCAGAAGAGCAGAGCCGCTGACGCCGAGCTTTGCCAGCGTGGCGATCAGAGCCTTGGTCTTGTGGGTCTCAACGTCCCAGTTCTCGACGACCAGAACCTGGCCAGCGGCAAACTTGGCGGAGAGGGCGTGGCGCACTGCGGCGCGGCGGGCCCGCTTGGGGAACGCGTAGTCGTAGTTGCGGGGGTGGGGTCCGTGAACGGTCGAACCGCCCTTCCACAGCGCGCTGCGGATGGAGCCGATACGAGCGCGGCCGGTGCCCTTCTGCTTCCAGAGCTTGCGACCGGAACCAGAAACCTCCCACTTGTCCTTGGTGGAGGCAGTGCCCTGACGACGCTTGGCCTGGAAGTGGCGGACCGCTTCCCAGATCAGGTGCTTGTTGATGTCCTCGAGCTTGAAGACCTCAGGCAGCAGCTCGACAGAGCCGGCAGCCTGATTCTCAAGGTTCACGACGGGGTGCTGAAAAGTCGCCATCTTACGCCTCCTGCTTGATCACGAGGTAGCCGCCCTTGGGGCCAGGGACAGCGCCCTTGACGAGCAGCAGGTTGTTCTCGACGTCAACCTTCGCGATCTCGAGGTTGCGGACCGTGACCTGCTCGTTGCCCATCTGGCCGCCCATGCGCATTCCGGGCCAAACACGGCTCGGGTAGGACGAACCACCGATGGAACCGGGGGCGCGGTGGAACATGGAACCGTGGGTCGCGCGACCACCCTTGAAGTGGTGGCGCTTCATGACGCCAGCAAAGCCCTTGCCCTTGCTGATGCCAGTCACGTGAACCTTGCCCTTTTCCTCGAACTGCGTCACCAGGATGCTGTCGCCTTCCTTGGTGGCGTCCGCGGCCTCGACCTTGATTTCGCGCAGAACGCGAACAGGAGCCACGCCGTGCTTCTCGCAGTGACCCTTCTCAGCCTTGGAAGCGCGCTTGCCGCCCTGGGGATCCACGTAGCCGATCTGAAGAGCTTCGTAGCCATCCTTGGCAGAGGTCTTGCGCTGGACCACCACGCAGGGGCCAGCCTGGATGACGGTGACGGGGACGATCTGTCCCTTCTCGTTGAAGATCTGGGTCATGCCCAGCTTCTTGCCGATGATACCTTTAGTCATTCCTCACCCCTTCCCTTACCGGTTGCCCTGACGGCTGAACACCTTGATCTCGACGTCGACACCCGCGGGGAGGTCCAGACGCATGAGGGTGTCCACCGTGTTCTGGGTGGGGTTTAGGATGTCCAGGAGCCGCTTGTGGGTGCGGATCTCGAACTGATCACGGCTCTTCTTGTCCACGTGGGGCGAGCGGTTGACCGTGTACTTGTTGATGCGCGTAGGCAAAGGAATAGGTCCTGCGACCTGGGCTCCAGTGCGCTTCGCGGTATCCACGATCTCGCGGGTGGACTGATCCAGCAGGCGATGATCGAAGGCTCGCAGGCGAATGCGAATGTTGTCCTTCATGTTCACTCCATTGGGACGAACGGGCCGTCCATAGATGTGGGGCGCTGACCGCCCGATTGTAAGGTTCGTCCCATAAGCAGGGACAAGGCTATCCAGCATAACAAAAGCCACTGCAAATGCAACGGCTTTTTCGGATTTTCAACGATTCAAGGGGGAATCCCCCCTGGATCGGCAATCTAAAGAGGCCTCGATCATGGATCTCAGGCAGCCTCACCCTCCTGGTGGAGGGCCATGGAAAGCACCGCGCCGGACCGAGATCCGGCGCGGGAAAACTGGAACTACTTGGTGCCGCGGGCCTTGGCAATGATCTCTTCGGCGACGTTCCGGGGAGCCTCGTCGTACTGGCTGAAGATCATGGTGTAGGTGGCGCGGCCCTGGGTCATAGAACGCAGGGTGGTGGAATAGGCGAACATCTCGGCCAGAGGCACCTTGGCGGTGACGACCTTGCTGCCGGCACGGTCTTCCATGTTCTCAATGCGGCCACGACGGCTGTTGAGGTTGCCGATGACATCGCCCATGTATTCTTCGGGGGTCTCGACTTCCACGGCCATGATGGGCTCGAGGAGCACAGGGTTGGCCTTTTCGCAGCCGGACTTGAAGGCCATGGAACCGGCGATCTTGAACGCCATTTCGTTGGAGTCCACCTCGTGGTAGGAACCATCGAAGAGGGTGATCTTGACGTCCACCACGGGGTAGCCAGCCAGGACGCCGGAGTTGAGGGCTTCCTGGATACCCTGATCCACAGGCTTGATGTATTCCTTGGGAACCACACCGCCCACGATGTTGTTGATGAACTCGTAACCCTTGCCGGTCTCGTTGGGCTCGACGGTGATCTTGACGTGACCGTACTGACCGCGGCCGCCGGACTGACGGACGAACTTGCCCTCGGCATTGACCTGCTTGCGGATGGTTTCGCGGTAGGCCACCTGGGGCTTGCCGACGTTGGCCTCGACCTTGAACTCACGCATCATGCGGTCAACGATGATCTCCAGGTGGAGCTCACCCATGCCGGCGATGATGGTCTGGCTGGTTTCGGGATCGGTGTGGACCTTGAAGGTGGGATCTTCCTGGGCCAGCTTGCCGAGGGCGATACCCATCTTTTCCTGGTCCTGCTTGGTCTTGGGCTCGATGGCAACCTGGATCACGGGATCCGGGAAGTCCATGGACTCGAGGATCACCTGGTTGGCCTCGTCGCAGATGGTCTCGCCGGTGTAGACATCCTTGAAGCCCACGGCAGCGCCGATGTCGCCGGTGCGGACCTCGTTGATGTCCTCACGCTTGTTGGCGTGCATCTGCAGCAGACGGCCGATGCGGTCGCGACGGCGCTTGTTGCTGTTGTAGACGGCGGAACCGGCTTCCAGCACGCCGGAGTAGACGCGAATGAAGGCCAGGCTGCCCACGAAGGGGTCGGCCATGATCTTGAAGATCAGGGCGCTGAAGGGCTCCTTGTCGTCGGCGTGACGCTCAACCTCATTGCCATCGCCATCCACGCCCTTGATGGCGGGAATGTCGAGGGGGCTGGGCATGTAGCTCACGACAGCGTCGAGCATGGGCTGGACACCCTTGTTCTTGAAGGCGGAACCGCAGCACATGGGGGTGAAGGCCAGGGTCACGCAGCCCTTGCGGATGCCTTCGCGAATCTCGGCCTCGGTCAGCTCTTCGCCGCCCAGGTACTTCTCCATCAGGGTCTCGTCGGTCTCGGCGACCATCTCGACCATGTGCTCGCGCCACTTCTGGGCTTCTTCCACCAGCTCGGCGGGGATGTCACCGTAGATGACCTTGAAGCCCTTGTCACCCTCGTCGAAGGTCAGGCCCTGCATGGTCACCAGGTCGACCACACCCTTGAAGTTGTCCTCGGCCCCGATGGGGATCTGGATGGGCAGGGGCTTGGCCTGGAGCCGGGTCTTCATCATCTCGACGACGCGATAGAAGTCGGCGCCGGTGCGGTCCATCTTGTTGACGAAGGCCATACGGGGCACGCCGTACTTGTTGGCCTGACGCCACACGGTCTCAGACTGGGGCTGGACACCGCCCACGGCGCAGAAGACGGCGACAGCACCGTCCAGCACACGAAGGGAACGCTCCACCTCAGCCGTGAAGTCCACGTGGCCGGGGGTGTCGATGATGTTGATGCGGTGCTCGATGTCCTTCAGGACACCGGTCTGGGGGGTCCAAGCGGCGGTGATGGCGGCGGAGGTGATGGTGATACCACGCTCCTGCTCCTGAACCATCCAGTCGGTGGTAGCCGCGCCCTCGTGCACTTCGCCGATCTTGTGGATCTTGCCGGTGTAGTAGAGGATGCGCTCCGTGGTCGTCGTCTTGCCGGCATCAATGTGGGCCATGATGCCGATGTTACGGTATCGCTCGAGTGGGGTCGTGCGGGCCACGGGGGCCTCCTACAAAATCAAAAGGGTCAAATGCTCATTGCGACGTAGCAAAACGTGGGGCCGACCCAATGATCGGCCCCCCGTTCACACGACAGGTGACTACCAGCGGAAGTGGGCGAAGGCCTTGTTGGCTTCGGCCATCTTGTGGACGTCGTCCTTCTTCTTGATGGCGGCACCGCGGAAGTTCATGGCATCCATGATCTCGCCGGCCAGCTTGTCGCGCATGGTGCGCTCGCCGCGGGAAGCGGAGTAGGCCTTGAGCCAGCGCATGGCAAGGGACTGGCGGCGGTTCTGGGGAACCTCGATGGGCACCTGGTAGGTGGCGCCACCGACGCGGCGGGACTTGACTTCCACCGAGGGCTTGATGTTGTTGAGGGCCTTCTCGAAGGCTTCGAGGGCGACCTCACCAGTCTTCTTGACAACGATCTCCAGCGCTCCGTAGAGAATGCGCTCGGCGGTGGCCTTCTTGCCACGCTCCATGAGGACGTTGACGAACTTGGTGATGGTGATGCTGTTGTAGACGGGATCCGGGAGGATCTCGCGCTTGGCGGGAGTGCTACGACGTGACATGGCCTACCTCACTTCTTCTTCGCAGCGACAGCAGCACCGGCCTTAGGCCGCTTTGCGCCGTACTTGGAACGGGACTGATTGCGGCCAGCGACGCCGGTGGCATCGAGGGTTCCGCGAACCACGTGGTAGCGCACACCGGGCAGATCCTTCACACGGCCGCCGCGGATCAGCACGATGCTGTGCTCCTGGAGGTTGTGGCCCACGCCGGGGATGTAGGTGGTGCACTCGATCCCGTTGGTGAGACGCACACGAGCCACCTTGCGAAGCGCGGAGTTCGGCTTCTTGGGGGTGGTGGTGAAGACGCGGGTGCAAACGCCGCGCTTCTGGGGGCAGGCGTCGAGCGCAGGGCTCTTGGTCTTGTTCTGGAAAGTCGTCCGCCCTTGGCGGATCAACTGATTGATGGTTGGCACACCAACCTCCTGTTATGAGGCGCAATAGGCGCCTGAGCCCGAGAGGTCGAGTCCCCGAAGGGGTCGACATGGAGCGGATGCATGACATCCCGGGCCGGAATTGGCCAGGAAACTAGAATTTTAGCCCAAAGGCCATAAGCGTCAATCGAAAATCAGTGGGAACCCGCACAAGGGCACCCGGCGCAGCCTCCGGCAGGGGCCGGAGCGCTCTCTTTGGATGCAGCACCCTTCTCACTTCCGTAGCCCTGGGCATACCACCCGCCGCCGCTCAGACTGAAGGCGGTCACGGAGAGCTGGCGCTTCATTCCGGCCGAAGCCCCGCAGCGGGGGCAATCGTGTTCGGAGGGGGCGGAGATGGACTGGAGCTTCTCTTCGTTTCCCCCGCAGGCTTCACAACGGTATTCGTAGAGCGGCATGGCATCCTCAAAAGAACGGTTTGCACCGTAACCTTACACTTTACCCTAGGCAGCCCATGACATCACTCGACCATTTCTACCTGAGCCCCGAGGCCTTCTGGAAAGCGCACCCCCAGCGCCCCGCGGTCCTCTGCTTCACCAACGGCTGCTTCGACCTCCTGCACCCGGGACACGTCCAGTACCTGGAGGACGTGCGTGCCCTTGGCGACTTTCTGGTGGTAGGCCTCAACAGTGATGCCAGTGTGGCCCGCCTGAAGGGCCCCAGCAGGCCCCTCCAGGACGAGGTGGCCCGGGCCAGGATCCTCCTGGGCCTGCGAAGCGTGGACGCCGTGGTTCGCTTCGAGGAGGACACGCCCCTCGAACTGATCCAGGCTCTTCAGCCCGATCTCTTGGCCAAAGGCGGCGACTACACCCCCGAGACCGTCGTCGGACGTGACGTGGTGGAAGCCCGGGGCGGGAAACTGGCAATCATCCCCTTTCTCCCGGGGCACAGCACCAGCACCATCGTCGAGCGAATCCTAACCCAGCGCGGCATCACCCTGGAGTAGCGCTTCGATGTCCGCCCCCTCCAAACACCCGAGCGTCATGAGTTGGCTCAAGGCCATCGTCTGGGCCTACCTCGCCCTCGGGATCATCGCCGTCATCCGGGAACTCGGGATTCCCTGGACCGCTGGCCTGGGCGTAGCCATCCTTGGCGCATGGATAGGCCTGGCCTTCCGACAGGCCTGGGTGTACCCGAGACACCTGCACACGGCCGAAAGCCTATGGCGCGAGGGGGCAGCAGGGCCCTTGGCGCTCGAAGCCCTGGAAAAGGCTTCTCTGGCCCGTGGCGAGCTGGGTTACCGGATCCAGCTGCTCCGCTCCCTGGTCTATCTGGAAATGGGCGACCGTTCCAAGGCCTGGCAGGCGAGTTTCAAGGCCGGTTTGGTTCGGCTGCCCTTTTGGCAGCGGTGGAGCCTCACGCTCTACCTCCTGATGCTGAGCAAGACTCCCCTTCACTGGAGATCCCCCCTGGGGGAGTTTCTGGGGCGGAGACTACACGGCAGCCAGCGATTCCATCACTTCCTCGCCGCCCAGCGCTTCCGTTCCGGTCAGCCCGACCAGGCCTGGCCCTTGATGGAACAGGCTTTCGGAGCCTGCCAGGAGGATGTCCTGGTGATGGAAGACCTGATGCTCTCCTCGCTGGAACGGCTCCAGACTGCCGAGGAGGACACCCCGTCAGACATCCCTGCCCGCCTCTTTGCCGAAAGTCTGAGGATTCTGATGCAAAGGCACGGAGATGAGCGATGCGCATGGAATCGGATCGCCCCCCTGCCCTACCTCCTTTCCAACGGAAGAGCCGAAGAAGCCTTGGCCCTTGCCCGGAGCCTTCCTGAAACAAGGCGCCCGAAGGCACTTTGGGAGGCGGAGAGCATTGCCCTGCGGGACCTGGGCAACCTCGGTGCAGCGGAGCAGGTGGCCCTGAAGGGGGTGGAGCGGCATCCCGATTCCTTCAGGCTGTGGATGGAGGTGCATGGCCATGCCCTCCAGAGACGGGATGATCAGCAGGCCCTTCGAGCCCTCCTCAAGGCCCGCCCTCTCCTGGAAGGCCAGGATGATCCATCCGAGGCCCATTGGGAGTGGATGTTGAGGCGAGCCGAGTTCGCCTATTGGGTCGAAGGAGACGCCCCTCAGGCCTGGAGCCTGCTCTCAGGAATCCCCCAGAGTCACCAGGGCCGCCATCACCCTCCCTTCCGCCTCCAGCTCCAGGTGGCCACCGGTCAGCACGCCGAAGCCATGCCGGTCATCGAGGCCCTGCTGGTGCAGCACCCTCAGGATCTGGACCTATTGCTGCTCCAGGCGGACTGCCTGGCGGGCATGGGTGCGTGGGAAGCCCTTCGCCCCTTCCTGGAGTCTTTCCGGGCCGATGGTGCCACCCGGAGTGACTACTGGCACCTCCTGGGCCTCAGCCATGCACACCTCCAGCACCGGGTCCCCGCCCGCGAATGCCTGGAACGCGCTACGGCCATGGACCCCCACCAGCTGCGCCTCTGCCTGGACGCAGGCCACGCTTGTATGGAACTCGCGGAATGGGAGCGGGCCGAATACCACTGGCGGCGGGCCCTACAGATTGATCCCCAATGCGAAGAATCCCTCCTCCAGCTCTCCGAAACCCGGCGCGCCCTTCACGACCCCGCAGGCGCCAAGGCCATCCTGCGGGAGTGCCTCCTGACCCATCCAGAAAGCGAAGAGGCACAGGGGTATCTGGCGGAACTGGAAGCGAACTGAGGGAATCCTTTCGAATAGGGATTTTCAATAAATTAATAAATAATTACAAAATAAGTCTATTAATTTCAACCATACACACATGCAGTGCTTTTCCTCCGGGTCGGAGGCCCTGGATGGGATCCGGGAATTCCGTTGGACGATGAACCGCGCGGGGCGGGACACTTGTGCCAGCCCCACCTGATCCCCACGGATGCCCTGCCCGCCTACATCCGCAGGCCTGTCCCCGGAAGGGGCCCCGCAGTCCCATGCCGGAAAACCCGCAGGCCGGAGGCCTGTCTCATCCCAGGAGGAATCATGAGCAAGGACGAGAAGCAGCCGGTGCCAGAGAGCGGTCGGCGCAATTTCCTGAAGCAGTCCCTCTTCGCGGGGGTGGCCGCCAGCACCTTTGGAAAGCTGGGGGCCACCCAGGTCTTCGAGGGCCCCGAGGCGGCTCCAGCCACCCCAGGGGCTCCCGCCGGCGGATACAGCTGGGAGAAGAGCCCAGCCCCCATCCCCGAGAGCAGAATCACCCAGACCATTGAGACAGACTTGGTCATCCTGGGCGCTGGCACCGCTGGCCTGGGCACCGCCCTGGGCGCCGTGGAAGCGGGTCTGAAGGTGGTGGTGGTCGAGAAGATGAAGACCTACTCCGCCCGCGGCATGCACAACGGCGCCATCGGCACCAAGGCTCAGAAGAAGGCTGGCATTAGCATTGACAAGGATCGCGTGGTTGCCGAGCTGATGGCATTTTCCGGGAACCGCGTCCACCAGAAGCTCGTGCGGCTCTGGGTCGAGAAGAGCGGCGAAGTGATGGACCACTTCTGTGATCTGGCGGCGGCCAAGGGCATGGGCGTAATGGTGGTGGACACCTTCGCGGTCGGCCGCAAGTACCCCGATCTCTACCCCGGCTACTCCACCGCCCACCAGTTCACCCTGCCCGGAGCGGACTTCAGCGCAGGCAACACCTACATCCCCACCCAGCAGAACTTTCTCGGGATGCTGGAGGAAGAGACCAAGAAGAGGGGCGCTCAGTTCCTCTACAGCACCCCGGCGCAGCAACTCATCCGCGAGAAGAGTGGCCGGGTGGTGGGCGTCGTAGCCAAAGGCAAGGGCGGCTACATCCGCATCCTTGCCAAAAAGGGCGTGATCATCGCCACCGGCAGCTATACCGAGAACCCCGAGATGATCAACGCCTGGTGCCCCGAAGCCGCCCTCCCCGAGCTCAAGATCTACACCCCCTTCGGCGGCAACACCGGGGATGGCCTCAAGATGGCCCTCTGGGTCGGGGCCTCCATGCAGTCCTTCCCCCACGGCACCATGATCCACACCATCCCCGGCATCGGCACCGACATCATGGCCGGCAACCAGAGCTTCATGCAGGTCAACAAGTTTGGGGAGCGCTTCTGCAACGAGGCCCTGCCCAACCAGACCCTCTACAACGGCCGCTCCATGCAGCCCAGCAAAAAGGCCTGGGCCGTCTTCGATGACAACTGGGAGCGCGATCACGCCACCTTCAAGAGCGGCTTCGACGGCCCCATCTGCGAGGACCGCGCAGGTCTGGAGGATTCCGTGAAGAAGGGGCTGGCCCTGAAGGCGGACACCCTGGAAGGCCTGGCCAGGGCCATGGGCGTCCCCGCCGAGTCTCTCAAGGCCTCTGCCGCCCGCTACAGCAAGTTCGCCAAGCAGAAGAAGGATGAGGACTTCGACAAGGAGCCCTTCCTCATGTTCCCCATCGAGAAGGGGCCATTCTATGCCCTGCCCATCAAGACCTGCCTGCTGGTGACGGTGGGCGGTCTCAACGTGGACCAGGACATGCAGGTCCTGGACAAGCAGGACAACCGCATCCCCGGTCTCTATGCTGCCGGGAATGCCATGGGCAACTTCTACGCCCACGAATACCCCCTCCACTGCCCGGGCCTGAGCCACGGTCGCGC
The DNA here is from genome assembly GCA_017859955.1 of Holophagaceae bacterium. Taxonomy (GTDB): domain Bacteria; phylum Acidobacteriota; class Holophagae; order Holophagales; family Holophagaceae; genus Holophaga. The sequence goes on along the minus strand of JAFNAB010000026.1, from coordinate 1,795 downwards.
CAGCATCCTGGGTTATCTCCTAGCCAAGCAGCTGGCCAAGGCCTGAAGTCCCCAGCCCCGATGAGCCGGAGGGTCCACCTAGGCCCTCCGGCCCTTCCTCAAGGAATACCTGTGAAAGTCCTCGCTTCCCTCTGCCTCGCCCTCCTGACCCTGGCCTTGGCCGCCGAACCCGCCCGGGCCCTGCTGGCGGACCGCCACAAGGCCAACGGCATGGGCTGCGCCGACTGCCATGGCGAAGGCCCCAGGCAGCCGGTGGAAACCGATAAGTGCCTGAGCTGCCATGAGTCCTGGGAGGCCCTGGCCAAGCGCACGGCCAAGAATAAGATGAATCCCCACGACAACCACGTGGTGAACGCCAATGGCGAGTGCAACCAGTGCCACCACGCCCACAGGCCCAGCGAGGTGGTCTGCGCCCAGTGCCACCAGGATCTGCCTTTCAAGCTGTAGACTGAGCCGCGGAGGTTCCCATGGATCGCAGGCAGCTCCGCTGCTTCCTCGCGCTCGGGGAGCATCTCCAGTTCACCCGGGCGGCCCAGGCCATCGGCCTCACCCAACCGGGCATGAGCTACCAGCTGGCCTCCCTCGAGGCGGACCTGGGGCTGACCCTGATCTCCCGGGTGGGCCGCCAGGTTCACTTCACGCCATCAGGCGGCCTGCTCTTCCGGGAGCTGAAACGGCTCTGCCTGGGCTACCGGGATCTCCTCACAGCATGCCGGGCGGCGGCTCCTGGAGAGCGGAGGGGAGAGGCGGATGTCCTGCCGGACTTCCGCCGCCTCCAGGCCTTCCTGGTACTGGCCCGGCGCCTCAACTTCACCAAAGCCGCTGCGGAGCTCAACCTGACCCAGTCGGCGCTGAGCTACCGGATCACGGAACTGGAGCGGGCCATGGGGTGCCGGCTCTTCCTCCGATCCTCGCGGGTGGTGGAACTGACCGAAGGCGGCTACGCCTGCTTCAGGATGGTGGAGCCCCTGCTGCTGGCCTACGAGGAGGTTCTCCGCCGCTGCCAATGCCTGGCCAGCCAGGAGGCCGGGAGCCTCACCCTCGGCTTTCTGGGCGGGATCGAGATGTACTATCTCCCCGGGATCCTCCGAGAGTTCGCCCGGATCCAGCCTGCCACCCAGGTCCAGATGCGCTACCTGACCCTGGCGGCGATGATGCCAGCCATCCTCGGGGGGGAGATCGACTGCGGGTTCACCATTCTCTTCGACCACGCCTATCCAGAGGGGGTCGAGGTGGTGCCCCTCCGTCAGGAGCGCCGCCTGGTGATGGTGGCTCCGGACCACCCCCTGGCCAGGGCCGGAAGCCTGAGACTGAAAGACCTCAAGGGCTTCCAACTCCTGAGCCTGAGCTCCGAGTTGAGCGGGTACGGGATGGACTTTGACCGCCAGCTCTTCGCGCGTCATGGCCTGGACCACGACAAGGCTCTCCTCTTCTCTGATTTCCCCAGCTTCGTTGTCGCCATCGAGTCCGGGCAGGGGGTCGCCATCCAGCCGAGGGACACCACCGATGGGCATGGCGGCCAGAGGCTGGTCGGGGTCGAACTGGAAGATCCCGAGATGGCCTTCGAATACGCTCTGGCCTGGGCGATTCCGGGTGACCGCCAGGGCCTGCAGGCATTCTGTGACCTGGCGGTGGCCATGATCCCGGGAGCCAACCCCGGATGAAGGGCTGAGCCCTATTCGAAGGCCCTCGGCGGCTTTTCCTTCCAGGCCCCACCCAGCACCGTAGTCACCACAGGGACGCCGGGGGTGCGCACGCCGCGGTGGGCCATGCAGGTGTGGACCGCCACCAGCTT
>JAFNAB010000025.1 GCA_017859955.1 Holophagaceae bacterium | reverse complement strand
CCTGCTACGGGTCGACTGCAGGGCATCGTATTGAACGCCACCACTGGAGGCGGCATTGCGGGGGCCACGGTTTCCTGCGACTCGGTCATGACCACCACGAATGCAGACGGTGGGTTTGCTCTGAACCTGCCCTATGCGGATCGGGTGTTGGTTGGCGTGACAGCTCCAGGCTATGCGGAGAATCATCAGGTCGCGGCCATCACCAGTCATGACACTAACAATCCCAACGCGCTTACGGTCAAACTTCTTGCTGCAACCACCGTCACCTTTGACAACCTGGACGACAGCCGGATCCTGACCCCTCCTACCGGGGCTGCCCAGGTCAGCCTGCCCGCCAACGCCCTGGTCACGGCCTCAGGGGCTGCCCCGACCTTCCCGGTCACTGCGAGCCTGACCCCCATTGATCCGACCTTCGAGCCCCGGCTCATGCCCGGCGACTACACGACCTCTGCTGGCCAGTTGATGCAGAGTTATGGTGCCTTGGACGTGACATTCACCGACAATTCCGGGCGCCCCTTGAATCTGGTGCAGGGCAAGTCCGCCACCATCCGGATTCCAGTCTCAGCGAAGTATCACACCGAGACCGCGCCCGAAAGTGTACCTGCTTTCTGGTTCGACACCGCGACCGGCAAATGGGTCGAGGAGGGGACTCTGACCTTGGGCGGAGAGGGCCTTGACCAGTACTACGAAGGAACGGTCTCACATTTCACCACCTGGAACGCGGATAATGCGACAGACACATCCATCATCACGGGGTACGTCGTACGGACGGATGGCTCGTACGTGGCCGGAGCGACGGTGACCGCCGGACCCAGCACCGGGAATGACTGGACATCCACTGTGACTAGCGGCTCCGATGGCAGCTTCAAAATCTATGTCAAGGCGAACGCTGCCACGCTCATCAACGCGAGCTTGGGCTACCTCAACAGCGCAGCGCCGGGCGTGTCGGTGACTTCGGCTGCCAGTGGAACCAAGGTTCTTGGGAATACTGCGGCAAGTACTCCGGCTCGGGCGAATTCAATCCTGATCGACGGCATCCTGAACCTGACGGGGACGCTGCGGGACTTCTCGCCTTCAGCCCCCTACGCCTATGCCCCTGTGAACGCTAACCGGGTCACCAATGGCACCTTCAATACACCGACAACCCCTTGGGTCACCGGTACCGGCTGGACGATCGGCAGCAATTCCGCCACCTGTGCCAGTGGGAGCGACTCCATCCGCCAGACACTGGGGGCTCTTGCCTCCAAGGGCACCGCGGGACTGGTTTCCGGCTACAAGTTCAGGGTCACCTTTACTGTCAACAGCCGCACTTCCGGCTCCGTGACTCCGGTGCTGGGGGGCACCAGCGGCACGGTGAGGAACTCGACTGGAACATTCAGCGAGGAAATTACGTGTGGAACTGCGAATACCGACATCGCTTTCCTGAGCAACAACTTCAAGGGCACGATCAGTAACGTCTCTGTCCAGTATTTTCCAGAAAATATGGTTATCGATTACAACACGTCCTATCCGTTGTACACCACCCACCCCATCCTGAAATACTGGGACGGCCCTTGGTGGTTGCCGGATTTCGAATCCAGCAATACCTGGGGTGGCCAAATGAAAAATCTGGTGAATGTTGATCTCGGCACCAACAACAAGCCCGTTTTCAACAGCGCCCAAGCTTGGTCCTCCGGTGTGAACAGCGTTATTCAGAGCGGCACCACCTTCGACCTCTGGTGGACTGATTTTCCGTCCCCCCATGGGCCCAACGATACCGACCCTTACCAGATGCAATGGCCCATTCCCCTCAAGGAGGTGCTCCCGGCCACCACCCCCAAGACCTATCGATATATAAATAATAGCCAGTTCCCCATCGATGGCCAGCTCCAGGGTATCTATGTGTATAACAATCAAGGTGGCTGCAGTGGTACCCGTGGCGGCAGTTCCAGTCACAACTTTCATTACACCTATGAGCTCCACACGACGTTTACCTATCAGTCTGGCCAGAAGTTCGACTTCACCGGGGACGATGACGTCTGGGTCTTCATCAACAAGAAGCTCGTCATCGACCTCGGGGGTATTCACGGCTCCTTGAACGGATCCATCACGCTGAACGCCTCCGCAAAAGACACCAGCGGAGCCCCGCTCAACCTTGTGGCAGGTCAGAGCTACCAGTTTGATTTTTTCTATTGTGAACGCCATACGACGGAATCACATATGCAGATCACGACGTCAATCCCTCTGGATAGCACCGATATTCCCAAGTAGCAGCGCCCACTTAGGGAGGGGAGAGGCCGGTAATGCCGCTCAGTTAACGCTGAGCGGCATTTTTCTATGTACAAGCATTGATTAGTGTTGTACAAGCCAAGGATGGCTGATGATGCACTTCTCGAACTTGAACTGTCTGCTGCAGCGGATGGGTTTCCGATGGATGGGCTTGCCCGGCTGGGTGTTGACCTACCGCTGGCCTGGATCGAGGAGGCCCTTGAGCAGACGGGTATGGCGAGCATCCGCAGGCGCCGTCTGCCTGCGGAGCAGGTGGTTTGGTTGGTGATTGCCCTCGCCCTTTTTCGGCGCACTTCTATGTCCGAAGTGCTGGAATCCCTTGATCTGGCTATCCCGAATGGTGATGCCTCGGCGGTCAGTCGGGGCGGCATTTCGCAGGCTCGGCAACGCCTGGGGTTCGAACCGCTCGCCGTTCTTTTTGAACGCACCTCCAGGGCTTGGTGTGCCCTGGATGCGCCGAAGCATGCATGGAGGGGACTCTCTCTCTGGGCGATGGATGGCACCACCTTCCGAACACCGGACAGCCCGGATAACCGCGCCACCTTTGGTGCCCAGGGCTATGCCAGCGGGAAGGCCGCGAGCTATCCCCAGGTTCGGGGCGTCACCCTGACAGCTCTTCCCACGCGCCTTGTGGCCGATGCCGCCTTCGGCGAATACGACATCAACGAAATGCGCTACGCGGAGGAACTTGTTCCGCGCATCCCTGACCACTCACTTACGATTTTCGACAAGGGCTTCTTCTCTGCCGCGATCCTTCTGGGGCTGAGCCTGAGCGGGGAGCAGCGTCACTTCCTCATCCCATCCAAGGCCCACACCAAGTGGGAAGTCGTGTCTGGAACGCCTGATGACGCCATCGTTCAGATGAAAGTCTCTCCACAGGCGCGGGCTGACTTCGTTGATCGACCGGCGAAAGTCCCGAGCCAGTGACATCGCGGCCTGCTATCTGCGGCGCTGGGAAATCGAGACCAGCTAGCGCGAGCTGAAACAGACGATGCTCGGCGGACCACTGACTTTACGGAGTCAGGATCCCAAGGGCATCCATCAGGAAATCTGGGGCGCACTGATTGCTTACAACCTCGTGCGCCTCGAAATGTCCAAGGCCGCCCTCGAAGCCAAGGCGCTCCCCACCGATCTCAGCTTCACCCGCGCCCTCCACTACATCCAACACACCCTGCTGTTCGCCGCAGCCACCCGCGCCTATGGCAATATCCCCGGCATGATGCACCGCCTACGAGAGCAGCTCAAAGAAGCCATGAAAGAAGAACGGCGGGGGCGACAATGCCCCCGCCATGTCAAATCCCGTCCATCGAAAAACGACGTCCGATTTGTCTTCAAAAGCCTTAAGTAAGCGGCATTAGGGAGAGGCCGGGACCTTAAATGTGGGCCCGGCCTCTCTTCTTGGGATTCCCGCATGAACTGCCGTTTGGGAGCTCCTGATCCGGCGCCCTTTGCGAGAACGCTCGGGGGCAACATGCGGACCCCACCGACAGCTCCCAGGCTGAGGGCGACCGGTATAGAGGCTGTTAGGTAATCGCCGACGACCACGAGGATGCAACGACAATCATGTGAATCTCAGGCTTGCTCCGTTCCTCTCAGACAGCCCCACCTGAGCAAGAACACGCAAAACAGTCCTCCGAGCGCCCCCAGAGTCACCACCAGACCCAGGGGTGCGCCGATGTATCGGCTGCTGAGTATAGGCAAGGCGCAGCCCACGAGGACTCCTGCGATAAAGGCTAAGCCTACTTTTGAGGGGATGGGAGGTGGGCGATTTTCGCCGAGGGCCAGGGTGCGCAGAGGTGGGCCAGTCGGTGTGGCCTTCCCAGGAAGGGCGTATTCACCGCTTGGGCTATTGGGGGCTTCGTACATGGCATGCTCTCTAGACGGTGGCCCAGGATGGTGATTCGCTCATGGTCCAAAGGCCCAAGATAGACCATGGTGCGCCACAGGGCACTTGACAAGTCTTTTTTCCATGTTGCGCTTTGACTTCTGTTGACTTAGGCGCTGATTGTGGAATGGGCTTCGCCGCCGAGCTTGCGGCCGAAAATGGTTTATCTGAATAATTATTTAACTCGCTATGTCGCTTGTGTAGGTCACTATGGGTGACTAAAAAAGATACAGTTAGCGAGGTGATCCATGGGGATGCGCGCGGACGGGGAACGGGGGTTCACCCTGATCGAACTCCTGGTGGTTCTGGTGATCGTTGGGATCCTGGCGGTACTGGGGGTGGTCTTCCGTTCCGATCGGAATGGTCCGGCGGTGCAGGGGACGCTTGTGGCAGTGGCCGGGGCTCTCGAGGAAGCGCGGGGGATGGCCAGGGCCACGGGGCAGACGGTGACTCTGACCCCCTCGGGGTCCGGGACGGGCTTGACCTTGACCTATCAGGTAACGGGAGGGCCGTCCGGGCAGTACTCACAGGGGGCGGATCGATCGGCTTTCCGCTTTTGCTTCATCGATCCAGATGGCAGCTCGGCGCCAGCCAGTACCGCCATCACTGATCTCAAGACGGCCCTGCAGGGCGTGACGGCGGGGGGGACCACACTCTTCCCGGCTTCCTCTGCTGCCTGGACCACCAACGTCTTCAACAGTGCTTCGGTTGTTCAATTTCTCAGCAACGGCAGTGTCAGCAGCGAGGGCTTCGTGGCCGTAGTGGGGGCGACCAACGGAGTGGCCATTCCTGATGGGCCGGTCGGGATCATTCTGATTGACGACTCGGGGACCCTTTATCGTTACTACAGATCCACCTCCACCTCTGCCTGGAGGAGGCTGTGATGTTGCGCACCCAGAGGAAGGACTCGGGCTTCAGCATGGTGGAACTGCTCATGGCGGCTTTCATCATGGCTATTGGCATACTCGGCCTTACGGCCCTTCAGGTGGTGAGCCTGCGCCAAGCCTCCCAGGGAAGGGAGCGGTCCACGGCGACCCGTGTGGCAAGCAGTGTCCTCCAGCGAGCCCAGACGGAAGGGCAGCACTACTACTTCGCCAAGGCTTCGGCAGTCACGCCCGCCATGACAGCCCTCTTTACGGCGAGCCCCGGGGCCAATGTCGATGAAACGGTTTACGGGGGCTTCAATGTGGATGGTATCCAGGTGACGAATGCGGACGGTTCGGCGGTGAGCAACCTGGCCACCCTGGTGCCTGATGTGAACAAGCGAACCCCCATCTACGCCACAACCTGGTTGCGCAGGGCCTATGCCGGTACTGCCCCGACGAGCACTGTCCAGTGTCAGGAACTCCTGGTCAATGTCGTCTGGAACGAGGAAGGGCAGGTTAAGTCCCTGACCATGAGTCGGGTCTTCCGGTACTGAGGGGGAATTCATGCGAACGACTTCATCACCATTACCTCTCAAGCCCTCCGCCGCCCTGGGATTCTCCCTGGTGGAACTCATGGTGGCCTTACTCTTCACGAGCCTTCTCATCGCTGGCATGGCGAAGGTGTTTGCGTCCTCCGTCAGGACCTTTACATCCACCAATGAGGTTATCGGCATTCAGCAGAACAGCCGCTGGGCCCTTGATCAGATCAACGATGACATCTCCCAGGCTGGCTTCATTTTTCCTCCGAGGACGCTGCCTGCCAGCATCCTGAACGGGGCCGAGTCCCTGTTCCGCATCGATCCCGATCAGGCTGTCGCTGGGATCGTACGGGTCAGCGATTCGAATCCCAATGCCACCGAAACCGAGGCGCTCAATGCGGATGTGTTTCAGTTCTTCACGGATATCCCCTTGCCGGTCCAGGGGACCTGGACGGCAGATACCGATGGTGACGATCCCAATCCTGGAGGAACGGCGAAGACCGCTCCCACTTCGGCTGCGGTGACCTGCACCCTGGGTTCGTTGGGAGATCTACAGGCGGGGGATGTTCAGATCATCCTGGACAGTGGAGAAAATGGCAAATGGGAGCACCCGCTGGTGGCATCCACATCTGGCACCTCGGTCACCTTTGCGACCAACGCCGTGATGCTTGCCAACTATGCGGCTTCGGTCATGAACCCAGGAATCACGCTCTCCCACAAGGCGGGCGTTCCGGTGTACTTCATTCGTCCGGCCCAGCTGGTGCGTTATTCCGTGCAGGCCATTGCGCTGGATCCCTCCCATAGCACTGTCAGGACTCCCTGTCTGGTAAGGCAGCAGGCGGCCTATCCGATAGGTGGGACAGTGGCATGGGCCAGCGCTGCTTCCCAGGTGGTAGCTGAGGACGTGGCTGCCTTCCGCGTAGACGTCAGTTTTGATGGGGGTGTCAACTGGGCCCGCACCGGGTCCACTACCTGGGCAGCCATCCAGACCAAGGCCAATACTCAGCTGTCGACGGCAGGCATGCCCGGATTCACTTCCATCACCGATACCTCGAACATTGATTGGTTCCGCTCGATTCCATGCCTGTTGCGCATGGATATCACGACCCGCACGGCTACGCGCCGGGAGGACTACAACACGGCTTTGGGGGCCAGGGCTTACCGGACCAGAACCCAGACACTCCTGATCTCCCCCCGCAACTTTGGCGTGGGAAAGTGAGGCTGACATGCGAGCACCCTTAGCATTTACCCAAGGCTCCCGGCCAACCGAGAGGGGAGGGATAGCCATCTTGACGGTATTCGGCCTTCTGGTGCTGGCGACGGTACTTGCCTTTGGTCTTAGCAAGAACGCGCTCCGGGAATTAGCAGTCACCGGCACAGTCTGGCAGGCTGCCAAGGCCAGCGAGGCGGCCGAGGCGGGGACTGATTGGTTCATGCTCTGGTCCAACAAGGATAATTGGGCCAACGCCACTGGCAACAAACGGGACACCCTGGTCCAGGCCCTGCAGCAACTCAATGCCACTGATACGTGGCGAACGAGCACCTATCTCCTGGACCAGTCCATTACCTCTACCGCTGATCGCTGGGATCGCGCGGTCCAGGTGACCTCCTCGGAGACGGACACGGATAGTGACATGGTTTTCGCCAACTCGGGCACGGGGTACAAGCAGTCCACGCAGGTTAAGCAGTCCTTTGATCTCATGTTCCGTTACCTGGGGCACCCCCTGGAATCGACGGTTTCGAGCACCGCAGGCAATCCTTCCGGGGGTACAACCGCTGCGAAGGGCACTTCTCTGAATCTCTACCAGCTTCAATCCACCGGCAAGGCGAGCGTCGATACCGGCGGTTCGTACATGCGCTATCAGGCTCGGCGTGAAGTCTATTCCACTGTGGCCCCTTGATCCTCAATTTGTGAAAGGAACTGCCATGCTTCGCGGAATCCTCCGTATCTTCGCCATGCTGTTCGCCATCAGCGGTTTCCTAGGGGCCCAAGTCGACTCGCGACTCCAGAGCGGCACCACGGATGTGCTGGACGTCTACTTCGGCAGCGCATCTCAAGGTGCCAAGCCCGAGATCATCACCCTGGTCGACAATTCTGGGTCCATGGAGGCTCTGGCCTGGGATTCCCGGTATTACGGCAATGTCAGCGTCAACTTGCACTTGGATCCAGCTGGAGGCGGTGAGAATGGTGTCCAATACCTGGAGATCATCAGGTCGGGCTCGGGGTCCAGCACCACGGTTACCGTGCGGATACGGTACAACAATGGAAACAATACCCTGGTGCAGGGGGGACTGCTGATCAAGCCTGATGGCACGCCCGTGACCTATGCGGATGTCAACTCCACCGATGCCAATCTCTGGGTCCAGCGGGCGAGCCATGTGCGCTTCGCCGTCACCTCCCTTGCGTCCGCAACCTACAGCTACGGCGGCACAAACTATACGGTGCCCAATGTCAACTTCAGGCCCAAGCCCTTCAGCACTTCTACGGGGGCCTACAGTTCGACCGGGGGCAATGTCCTGAGTTCTGACCAGATCCGGGTCGTGGACATTCCTTTCCCATGGGCCGCCTTTGATCGCGTGGCGACCTATGAGCAGCGGACCCTGTCACCGGATCCCACCGCCATGGGCACTGCCCGGAGCAAGAAACACCCACAGCACACCTATCTCTACGATCCGGTCCCGGATCGGACCACCCTGTTGGCGACTTCTGCAGCCCAGTACTATGAGGTAGATACCTATTGGTGGGAGAACACAGGCAACGGAGGACTCAATGGCTCGATTACCGCCAATAATGGCGGGACCATTGACTTCATCCGCTACAACACGGATTACGTCTGGTGGGCTCTGTTCGGCCAGGATGTTCGGAATCTCAATGAAACCGGCGCCTACCAAGGGGGGATGATCGATGTCTACAGTGGTTCCCACAGTGGGGGATACACCGTCGCGGATGTCCGGGATGGGGGTGCCGGCTTTGTCAACGATGGCAATGGTTTACCGGCCCTGACCCGGCTCCAGTCCATCAAGTACGCCCTCATCAAGACCTATATCGCCGAACAGCTGAATGTCTGGTGGGCCATCCGTTTCCTGAACCTCTGCGCTTCCTCCGGCGGCTTCATGGAAAACGGCCGTTCTTCCGCCACTGGCTGTTATTCCTCGGCTGACCTGAAAGGTAATCCTGGGGACCGGATGCTGCTCCGGCTCTACAGGCCTTCGAGTGCGAACAACCCGGACACCAACATGCAGTTCATCCAGAGGATGAATGCACCTAACAATACCCCACTGACTTTCGGCCTTCTGAACACCTACGCCCAGATGGCCAGCACGAATTCCGGCACCAGTGTGTTTTCTGCGAGCAATGACCCATACAAGGGCGATAGTCCCATCCCGTCCTGTCGCCGGAGCTTTGTCATTGTGCTTTCTGACGGCAACCCCAATGATGACAAATCTGATTGCGACAACGGGAGCGGTTCCGCCCTTGGGTCGGGCGATCCCTATGCTGTTGGCAACATGGGTATCGAGATCGACTACAGCAAGATCGCTCCGGCCAAGGAATACTTCAACATCTATACCCTTGCCGGTCTGGTGGCTCATAGCACCGCCCCAACTTCGACCACCGGATGGCCCACCGATAATGAGACCTCCAATGCGGTGAAACCACCCTTCCGGGTCACCAGTCGTCCATCTGGAGTCACACGCCAGATCGATACCATGACCATTGGCGTCAGCATGTGTGGCACCAGGACGAATGGGGCCAAGCGGAACATGTACAAGGCCGCGCTCTACGGTTGGAAGGACAGGGGCAGCTACAACACCACGACGCTGCCGCTTCCCTATGACCCGTCCAAGACCGGCAGGAATGATAAGACGGTCAACCCCTTCTTCTTTGATGCCCAGTCCCCTGAGGCCATCGCCGACGCTTTGGCCCTGGCCTTCAGCCTGGGGAAAGAGGCCACCAACACCATGAGTGCCCCAGTTTCGCCTCTGGTGGGTCTGGATGTGGGAAGTCAGCTGTACTTGGGAACCTTCTCTACTGAAAAGAGTGGAAAACCCATCTGGAGTGGTGACCTGCTGATGGCGGGCCTGAAGAAGAGTGGTAACACCCGGGTCATCACCGCTTCCAACGGCACGGTGGTGGATACCGTGGACAAGGACAGTGCCGTTTGGTCTGCCTACAAGATGCTTCTGGCCAAAGGCTGGAAGAACCGTCGGGTCTATACGTTAAAACCTGAATTGAGCGGCAGCACTCCCACGGGCAATTACACATCGACCCTGCTGGCACTCAATGAAAGCACCTCCACTTCGGACCTGCCGAATAGTGTGCTGGGTGTATCCACGACGGCTAACCGCCTGGGACTCATCCGGTTCATGTTGGGGGCCAGCCTTGATGCCCAGAACGACGCTGCGGCCGTGACCAGTATCACCGCCAACCGTGAGACCTCTGAGGAAGGGTTGATGATGGGAGACATCATCAACAGCACTCCTGCCATTGTGAACTTCCCCATGAGCAAGGTCCCTTCGGGCCGTCTGGCTGATTTTGTCAGCGGTTGTTCCACGGCCTTCAAGGCGGTTCTGCATTTCCGGCTGATTTTCGTCGGTGATAACCAGGGCATCCTGCACGCCTTTGGCGAAGTGAGCGGGGTCGACCCGGCGGACAACCTGGTCAAGGGAGAGGTCGACGAACTCTGGGGCTTCGTCCCCCCCGATCTGCTGGGCGGACTTCAGACTTGGCGAACCGGATCGACCCACCGTTATTTGGTGGATGGCTCCCCCAGCGTCTATCTCTATGAAAAATCGTATACCGAGAACGGTCTTGCGGATGGCACTGATGTGCTGCGGGTCATGGTCGGACTTGGGAAGGGGGGGCGGAGCTACTACTGCCTGACCTTGGATTCTCTTGAACCGATGAATCCTCTGCTTGCCTGGAAGGTCAGGCCGGACGAATCTACGGATGCTGCCATCAAGACCATGGGCTTCAGCTCAAGCATGCCTACGGTGGCCCGTATCCTGAGCTCCGGGACCCTCGTCGATGTGTTCCTGGTGGGCGGTGGATTGAGCACTTCTGCCATTGATACCGCCTTCGTGGCGACCTATGGGAGCGGCACCAAGTTGGGGAGGTCAATCCTGGCCTTCAATACCTACGATGGCACCCTGATCAAGAAGTGGGATTTCGTCAACGACGCTGCCCTGAAGACCATCGCGCCCAGCATGGGGTGCATTCCTTCGGAAGTGGTGCCGGTGGAGATCCTGTCGGGGAGCAACAAGGCCCAACGCGTTTACTTCACGGACAGCACCGGAAGCGCCTTTGCTTTGGGCGCCAAGGCCTCCTCCGGTTCCAGAACCGATACTTCGGAGATCAGTTCTTGGGGGCTCCGCTGGATCTATAACGGCAAGAACAACGGAACTGCCGTTAGTTCTGCACCAGCGGTGTTCGGCCTGCCCTACGGTTATCCCGTTGCCCGTACCAGTGCCCCCGTAGCTTCTGTCCCAGCGGTAGGCGTGGTGTTCGGGACCGGGGATCGCAACGATCCCATGGATAACGACTCCATCAATCCCGGTGGCGGTGGAACCACGAACCGCAACCGACTGGTCCTGATCCTGGACCGTCAGGATAGTGCCGACATCGCGACCACGGCAACGGGAGGAGGCAGCCTCGACGCCAAGGGCAGTTCGGTCGAGGATCTCATGGATCTCACGACGGTCAGTCTCACAACGGATGCAAAGATTGATGCTTACACCTACCTTAAGACTAAGAACGGATACTACCTGAACTTCAACCCTGGGGTGGTGAAACCGGATAACACCAGCATCTGGTTCTACCAGAAGTCGATCATCCCTGCGGTTGTTCTGGATAATGCTCTTTTCTTCACAACCTTCATGCCCACGAGCACCACAGCCTCGATAGCCGCTTGTGCCGGTGCGGGTACCTCATACACCTATCGCATGTGTGATGTGCTCAAGCCTGTTTACAACAGCGGCTCCACGCAGGCTTCGGATTCTGTCTGCAATGGTTGGGTCTATCGCTTCAACGACATACCCAGCCGTCTGGGCAACGTGGGGCTTTCCGGCGTGCTTCAGGCCGGCGAGAAATACAACGAGAACCCTGAAGGATCGGGTGCCAAGAAGGAAGTGGATCCCACCTTCATCGGCACGGGTTCGAGACCGGACATCCCACGCCCCCGTGCATGGCGTATCATTCGTTAACAGGCTTTGTGTTTTCGACCGGGGCCCTTCGGGGCCCCGGTTCTTTTTCAAGGAGTGGCATGGAAGGCAGTGAGCGGCTTCGGGCCAAAAAATCCTTCGGGCAGAACTTCCTGGTCCATTCCGGGGCCATCAAGGCCATTCTCGCCAATGCCCTCGCTTCCCCGGCGGCTGGCCTGCTGGAGATCGGACCCGGGCCTGGAACCCTGACGGAGGGTTTGCTCGCGGACGGGAGGCCCCTATGGGCCATGGAGTTGGACCCCGAGGCTTGCGAACTGCTGCAGCGGCGTTTTGCGGAGCGGCCGAACTTCCATCTCCTCCAGGGCGATGCGGTTCGCTCCCCCATGCCTGATGCGGCTTCCCTTTCCATCATCGGCAACTTGCCCTACAACGTGGCCACCCCCATCCTGACGCGTTTCCTGCTGGAGCCCTTGCCCTGGGAGCGGATGGTGCTGATGTTCCAACTGGAGGTGGGGCAGCGGATCCTGGGGGTGCCCGGCACCAAGGACTATGGCCCGCTGTCCATCCTAAGCCAGTCCGTGGCACGGGTGACCCGGATCATGAAGCTGGGGCCGGGGTCCTTCCGGCCGGCGCCCAAGGTGGACTCCATCGTGCTGCTCTTCGAACCTAGACCCGATGCCCTTCCCCTGGCGGAACGCAAGCCTCTGTTGGATCTGCTCCACCGCAGCTTCGCCCAGCGGCGAAAGACCCTGGCCAACAACTGGGGGGGCTGGCTGAGTCCTGAAGAGATCCAGGGGGTGCTGGAGGCGGAAAAACTGTCTCCTTCCGTCCGGGCTGAGGCTGTACCCGTGGCCAACTGGATTTCCATCCTGAGGCGACTTGCGCAATGATGGAGTTGTCTGAATCCTACGCGTAGGAGGCAGCATCGTGCGAATTACCTCCAAAGGTTGGGTCACTATTTTTATTGAAGTTATTGGAAAAGCGGGTCTTACTCCTCGCATCAAGCTGCGCTTCCCACTCGAGGGCAGGACGGCGGGGTCGCTTGACGCTGGGATTCCCCGGACCGGGAACCACGGACCCTATCCCTTTTCCACGGTCACGGCCGGACGGATCGCCGAAACGGCCACCGTCTTTGGCTGCCGACCCTGATGCCATCGCCGAGTTCCGGCGGCTTGCCCGGAACACTGACTGCTGTTGCACCTGGTTATTCCACCTTTCCCACCATCTCTTGAATGAGGTTACATGATTCCCAACGCCCAACCCTTTGACTCCTGGTCCGAACCTCCTGCGGAGGGCGAACTGCGCCTTGTTCCCATCGGGGGCCTGGGGGAATTCGGGATGAACTGCATGGTGGTTCACACCAGCAAGAGCCTATTCCTGGTGGACTGCGGGCAGCTCTTCCCTTCGGACGACCAGCCCGGTATCGATAGCATCGTGCCGGACTTCGCCTACCTTGAGCCCTTCGCTGACCGCATCGAGGCCGTGCTCCTGACCCATGGCCACGAGGACCACATCGGCGCCTTGCCCTACTTCCTGGAGCGTTGGCCCGTGCCAGTCTACGGCTCGGCCTTCACCATGGGGCTGGTGGAGGGCAAGCTTCGGGAGCACGAGCTCTGGGATGGCCGTCGCATGCATGTGGTGAACGATTTCGACCGGCTTCCCATCGGGAACGGCGAGATTCAGGCCGAGTGGATCCCCGTGACCCACAGCATCCCGGATGCCTGTGCCATCGCCCTCCACACCCCCCAAGGGGTGATTGTTCACACCGGTGACTACAAGCTGGATCCGACCCCAATTGACGGCCGTCTCACGGGGATCGCCCGCCTGAAGGAACTGGGCGAGGCAGGGGTCGAAGTGCTGCTTTCGGACTCCACCAATACCCTCAAGCCCGGCTCCACGCCCTCCGAGGCCGTTTGCCGCGAGGGGCTCCGGAACGCCTTCCGCAAGACCCCGGGCAAACTCATCGCTGCCACCTTCAGCTCCAATATCCACCGCATCCAGACCATGCTGGACCTGGCCTACGAGGAGAAGCGGAAGGTCTGTCTGGTGGGGCGCTCCATGGATCGCAACATCAACCTGGCCCGGAGCCTGGGGAAGCTGACCCTGAGGGACGATATCTTCATCGATCAGCGCGACATCTCCCGATTCCCCCCGGAGCAGGTGATGATCATCTGCACGGGCACCCAGGGCGAAGAAATGAGCGCCCTGATCCGCATCCTGAAGGGTGAGGTCAAGGGTGTGAAGGTGGAGCTGGGTGACCGGATCCTTCTGAGCAGCCGCGCCATCCCTGGAAACGAAGTGGGGATTACCCGGATGCTGGATGTGGCGGCCCGCCAGGGCGCCGAAACCCTTTCGGACGACCTTGGGGTTATCCATGCCACCGGCCACGGCTACAAGGATGACGCTGCGGCCATGATCGAGATGCTCAAGCCCACCTACATGGTGCCGGTCCATGGTACCTTCCGTAACCTGCTGATCCATGGCCGCTTGGCGGAATCCATGGGCTGGAGCCCCCGGAATGTCCTGCTGCTGGAAGGGGGCGAATGCCTCCAGCTCATCAAGGGGGCTGGGGCGCGCTTCGCGGGGCGGGTGCCCGTGGGCAAGTGCTTCGTGGATCAGGGCGTGTCCCACATGGTGGACGCCCGGGTCATCCATGACCGCCTGATCCTGCAGGAGGACGGCATCGTGATGGTGACCCTCTTGGTGGACCCCCAGACCCGGGAACTGGTGGGAGATCCCGCCATTCTGAGCCGCGGCTTCGTCGTGCTCTCAGACGACCAGGCCTATGGTACCCTCCTGCGGAGTGCCGCCCGGAAGGCCTTTGAGGATGCACCCCTGGAGGTCCGGAAGAACAAGGATCTCCTCATCGAACTGATCCGTCAGACCCTGCGCCGGATCATCCGCAAGACCACCCAGACCAGACCCATGGTGGTGCCGACGATCCTGGAGGCCCAGGCTTCTCTCTGAGTGGGCAAAGGGTCCGCAGAGACAAAATAGATGATTGCGCTTCTATCCTGCCCATCCTGTTGAAAAGCGGGAACAGGACAAACAGGATGGGCAGGATAAAAGCCGGTAGCTTTGCCCGTTGTGTTCCCGTCACTCCCCGCTGCGCCCTTCCTTCAGTGCCTCCCGCAGGGTCTTCTGCAGTTCATCCACCAGGATGACCAGGCGGCCCTGCTGGGCGGGTGTGAGGGAGGTCATGATTTCGTTTTCAAAACCCTGACGCAGATCATGCTGTTGGCGCCTCAGGGTGACGAACTGCTGGATCAGAGGCTTCAGCTTGGCATTCTTCTCCTCGTCGGAGCCTGGGCCCAGAAGTATCCCGTTGAGCTGCTGTTTCAGTTGCCGCAACTGGTGGTGCCGATCCAGGGACTCCTGGTCGAACCTGCTCCAGCGGTCCGCGATGGATTTCGCTCTTTCCTCGGAAACACCGAGTGACTGTTGGATCCGCTGGGTCCGGATCTGATGGAGCTGGGTCAGGATGGGGCCTTGGTGCCAACCCATCCTCCGGCGGCCTCCTCCCATGCCAGGTCCTCCTTGGGCGCCCAAGGTGGAGGCAAGGATCAGGCAGAGCAGTGGGCGGATCATGGTTGACTCCCGTTGGGGGCATGGGAAGCAGTCAGCTTCTTCAGGACGGCCTTGGATTCTTCCGGGCTCAGGTTGCCGAGCTGATTGAGGGGATCCTCGGAATCCTGGAATGGGGTTTCAGGCAGGGTTTCCAGGGTCTCGGTCTCGGGGGCAGATGCTGTTACCGTCGGGGTCTGCGGGGTGGCCCGGCCTGCCCAATAGCCTCCCAGTCCGGCGGCCACCATCAGGGCTGCCGCAGCGGCCCAGAGGAGGGGTTGGGTACGGAGGTGCCTAACGGGGCGTCCCGGAAGTTTCCGCAGCACCCTGTCGGGCAGGGTGTCGAAGTAGCCTGCCGGAGTCAGGGGAGGATCGGCGTCCTCCATGGCGAGCCACTGGACCCGGGCTTCCCGACAGGTGGGGCAGGCCCGCAGATGGGATTCGGCTTCCGGAGGGAGGTTCAGGGGATCGGACTGGATGAGCTCCAGAGTGAGCTGGCATGCCTCAGGCAGGGGATGGTTCATGACTTTCCTCCCTTGAGGTGGCGGGTGAGATTCTGGATGGCGTGGAAGATGTGTGCCTTGACACTTCCCACGGAAATGCCCATCTCCTGGGCAATGCGCTCATATTTCCAATCGTTGTGGATCTTGAACATCAGGGCTTCCTTCTGCCGGTCGGGCAGTCGGGGCAGGGCTTCCCGCAGCAAGCGTCGGGATTCCTGGTCCAGAAGGGCGGTCATTTGAGGTTCCTCCACCCAGAGGGCCGGGTGTTCCTTGCCCTCTTCCTCGCTTTCCAGAGGTTGGTGATTCAGGCGCTGGCGGTCCTTGGCCCCCAAAGCCTGTCGGGTGGCGATGGTGATGATCCAGGTGCGGAAGCTGGACTCGAAACGGAAGCCCGGCAGGGCTCGGTAGGCCCGGAGGAAGGTCTCCTGGACCACATCGTCGGCGTCACCATGGCTCCTCAGGATGGAGTAGGCCTTGCCGTAGACATCGCGCTGGAAACGTTCCACCAGGTTCCCGAAGGCTTCCTGATCCCCGGCCTGGGCAGACTTCACCCATTCCAGGACCTCTGGCGCGTGCAGGGGATTGTCGACCTGTAAAGGCTGCATCGGGAAGGTGTCAGTCGAAAGGGTTATCATCATAGTGGCCCAGGGGAAACACAACCCCTTCATCCAGGTAGACCGGATGGGGAGGCCTGAGGTTGAATGGAGAAGTTTAAATCGGAGCCTTGTCATGGTCATGTCCCGCAGTCGCATCTATCCCCTCTTCACCGAAGAGCAACTTAGAGTGCGGATCAAGGAACTGGGAGAGCAGCTCACCAAGGATTACGCGGGTCACAACCCGGTCGTGATTGGGCTCCTGAACGGGGTCTTTCCCTTCTTCGCCGATCTCACCCGGGCCATGGATCTGGACATGGACATCACGTTCATGCGGGTGTCCAGCTATGGCGGGGGGACTGACAGCACGGGAGAGGTGAAGATCATCCACGATCTGGACAAGTCCATCCGTGGTCGGCACGCCCTCATCGTGGAGGACATCGTGGATACCGGGCTCACCCTCCACAAGGTCCGCAAGCTTCTGCTGGACCGGGAGCCCCTCAGCCTCAAGATCGTCTCTCTGCTGGACAAGCCCAGCCGCCGAAGGGTTGAGGTTCCTGTGGATTACATCGGCTACTCCATCGAAGACCACTTCGTGGTGGGTTTCGGTCTGGATCTGGATGGCAAGTACCGCAATCTGCCCTATGTGGGCATCTACAATCCCGCCTGATGAAGCGCCTCCTCGTTCTTCCACTGATCCTGGGATTCCTGGCTTGCGGCTATCAACGCCTGGACCGTCGGCCCCGCTCGGCGGCCTGGATGACGCCCGGCGAGACCATCCGGATTGCCAGCTTTCAGAACCGGACCTCCCATCTGGGGGCCGAGGAGACTTTCCGCAAGGCCCTGGAAAACCGCATCGTGGCGGCTACACCCTGGAAGCTGGTGCCTCCTGGGAGCGCTTCGCGCTGGGTGCTCCAGTGCCACCTCCTGCGCTATGACCTGAAGGTGCTGGGGCTTTCCCTGGGCTCCTCCAGTGTCCAAGGCTCTGCCGGTACGGCAAGCCGACTGGAGGTCATCGTGGTGGCCTCGGTCCAGC
This sequence comes from Holophagaceae bacterium, assembly GCA_017859955.1. Lineage (GTDB taxonomy): Bacteria > Acidobacteriota > Holophagae > Holophagales > Holophagaceae > Holophaga. The sequence continues at coordinate 16,445 of JAFNAB010000025.1, read as the reverse complement.
TTCTGGACGGGCGCACCGGTGAGATCGTGGCCTCCCGTCCCCAGCTGACCTTCTCCAACCAGTACCGGGTGGATCAGAACTTCGCCAGCTTCGACAATCGGGAGTTGAGGGTTCTGGAAACCTTGGCGGATGATTTTGCGGAAAGCTTCCTGACGCAGCTTCTCGAAGGGACCGCCGAATGAGCGCTCCCGAATCGTGGACGCGGGCGGAGTACGCCCTCCTTCATGGGGAGGACGGTGAAGGGCGCCTGGATGCGCTGGAGGCCTGGAAGGCCTGCCACGTGGATCCGGAGTGGGCGGAGTTCTCCCTCTCGGTCTGCGCGGAAGGCTGCCCTTGGGCCGAGGTCCAGAATGCCCTGCTGGAGTCCGCTCCCTTGGGCACCTATCGGGTCGTGGTGGTACCCCAGGCCGACAATCTGCTGGCCAAGGCCAAGGAGATCCCAGCCACCCTCAAGCAGATCCTCCAGTCTCCGATCCCCGATACCCGTCTGCTGCTGGTGTCCCGAACCTCGCTGCAGGCCGGGCCGGGCCGTATCCTCGGTACCAAGCCTTTCAGTGAATGGGCGCAGCAGGGCAGGGTGTTCAAGGTGGGGGCCCTGGAGGAGAAGGACGCCGCCGCCTACCTGGAAGTCCAGGCCCGGGCCATGGGGCTCCAGTTCGAGTCCGGGATGGCCCAGCGTCTGGCCTCGCGCATGGGGGGCAACCCTGGCATCCTTCGCCGGACTTTGGAGGTTCTCGACCTCCTGGCGGATGATCGCAGGATCACCGCGACCCTCGTGGATCAGGCCACCTTCCGGCTGGGGGAGCAGGGGGCCTTCGTCTGGTCCCAGGCCTGGCAGCGGGGACAGCTCAACCAGGCCCTGAACTGTCTCCGACTGGCCCTGGAGGATGACCCCGAGTCTGCCCCCCTTCTGCTTCTGGGCCAGGCCCGTCGCGAGGTGGATCGCCTCTGTCGCCTGGCGGATGCCCGGGCGGCTGGGGCTCGCCAGTCCCAGGAGTTGCTGGAGGCCTTGGGGCTGAGTGCCCGCCAGGCCTTTCTGTTGGATGGCTATCAGCGGACCCTGGACCGCATCCGCCCCGAAGGGGCCGTTCGCCTGCTGAACCTTGTGGTCCAGACCGATATGGACCTCAAGGGCACGGCACTGGGACCCCACGGTCCCCTGCTCGGGCTGACCATGGCTCTCAGTCGGGCTTGGGGGGAACGCTAGGCGCCAGTCTGGAATGCCTATTTAATAAATTGTAACCTATTATTGGTCTATATAAGACTGGTATCATCGCTAAGTGATGCAAGCCGTTGCTGTTCTCTGGGTTGGGAACGGCGGTTTCTTGTATGAAATTATGGACCTTTTGGATGTGCGGAATTGCAGGGTTCACCACAGGTATGGACCAGGATTCGGCTTTGGGGCTGCTCAGTTCCATGGCTGGAGAAATGCGGCATCGCGGCCCTGATGGCACCGGAATTTACATGGATCACGGGATCGGGCTCGTCAATACGCGTCTGGCTATCGTGGATCTCGAGGGAGGGAACCAGCCCATCGGGAGCGAGGATGGCCGGTTCTGGGGGATCCAGAACGGAGAGATCTACAATCATCCTGAATTAAGGCAGGAACTGATCGGCCTGGGTCATCGTTTTTCCAGCCTTTCTGACACGGAAGTCATCGTCCACGCCTTCGAGGAGTGGGGGACAGCCTGCCTGGAGCGATTCAATGGCCCCTTCGCCATCGCCCTATGGGATCGCCTTCATCGCCGCCTCTTTCTCGCCCGGGATAGGTTCGGGGTCCGCCCTCTCTTCCTGGCCGATATCGGGAGCGATCTGGCCTTCGCATCGGAAGCCAAGGCCCTGTTGAGACACCCTGGAGTGCCCCGGGAGCTGGATGCGGGGTGTCTGGTCGATACGTTCTCGATCTGGTCTACTCTGCCGGATCGTTCCGCCTTCCGGGGGATCAGGGAGTTGCCTCCGGGGCATTGGCTGCTCTTGGATCGCCAAGGGGTCAGGCAGCAGAGGCAGTGGTGGGACCTCTCCTTTGAGACCCGTCGCAACATCGATATTCGGGATGCGATAGGGGAGCTGGACCTTTTGATGAAGGACTCCCTCAGGCTCCGCCTGCGCGCCGATGTGCCGGTGGCGGCCTACCTCAGTGGTGGTTTGGACTCCTCCATCATTGCTTCTCAAGTGCGCGAGCAGGTGGGCTCAAGGCTCACGTGCTTCGGGATCGGCTTTGAAGATCCGGGCTACGACGAAAGCCGGTATCAGGATCGGATCGCCGCATTCTTGGGCGTGGATTTTCATCGGATTACGGTGGATTCCGCAGATATTGCAGCTCTTTTTCCCGAAGTCGTCCGCCTGGCCGAAAAGCCCATGCTCCGCACGGCTCCGGCGCCGATGCTGGCCCTTTCCGGCATGGTTCAGCGGGCAGGTTTCAAGGTGGTTCTCACGGGAGAAGGGGCTGACGAAGTCTTTGCGGGGTATGACCTTTTCCGGGAGGCCCAGATCCGGCGATTCTGGGCCCGGGAGCCTGAATCCGACCGCCGACCCCGCCTCTTCGAGCGCCTCTATCCCTGGCTCAACCGGAGCCTGAGTCAACACCCAGCCTATGCCCGATCTTTCTTCGGCACGGGCCTTATCGATGTGGAGGACCATTTCTACAGCCACCGGATCCGCTTCGGAACCACTGCCCGGCTCCTGCGTCTGCTGGACAAGGATCTTCATGGGTTGGGCCAGACGGAAACGCGGATTCGGACCATGCTCCCCGAGCTTTTTGGGGCTTTCGGGGACTTGGGTAAGGCCCAGTATCTCGAAATTCTGACTTTCCTGCATGGCTATCTGCTACACAGTCAAGGGGATCGGATGCTCATGGGGCGATCTGTGGAGGGACGTTTCCCCTTCCTGGACCACCGGGTTGCGGAATTTGCGGCCTCCCTGCCGGATGGTCTTCGGCTTCAGGGCCTCAAGGACAAGCGGATCCTGCGGCATTGGGCCAAGGGCTTCCTGCCTTCCGAGATGGCCCAGCGTCCCAAGCATCCCTATCGGGCCCCGATCTCCCGCGCTTTCCTGGGGGACGGAGCGCCCGAATATGTCGCCGAGCTTCTGGAGCCGACAAGGCTGGCGGAGACCGGGGTTTTCGATCTCCGCCATGTCCGGCTCCTGCGGGAGAAGTGCACTCGGAACCTGGAGTCCGGGATCAGCGAAACCGACGACATGGCCCTGGTGGGGGTCATCTCGCTTCAGCTCCTGCACGAACAGATGATCCGTTGCCCGCGACTTGCTCCCGGGCTCTTCCCTGGTCGCCTGGTGGTTGGAGACCAGGTTCTCAGCGCTGTGGGGGTGGCATGAGCCCTATTCGTCTTGTGCAGGACACCCTGCTCACCAGTGCGAGGCTTGCTCCGGACAAAGAGGCTCTGGTGTCCGAGGGGGTCCGTACGGACTACCGCGGGCTCAAGCAGATGGCATTGGCCTATGCATGGACTTTCCTTGAACATGGCCTGATGGATGGGGATCGGGTGGCCCTGTTTCTGCCCAATGGGTTGGAAGCTGCGGCCGCCATCTATGGGGTGTGGCTGGCAGGGGGGGTGGCCATGGTCGTGAACCCCCAAACCCGCTGTGAGAAACTCACTTTTCTGCTTGAAGACAGTGGGGCCAAGCTTCTGGTGACCCATTCCCTTCTTGAAACAACAGCCTGTAGGGCATCACAGGCCATGACCCAGGAGCCCCCCGGGCTTCTGATGGGGGCGGCCCCGGCCGAAACCATGGGTGTCCCCGAGCAGGGGCGCGTGGCTACGGATCTGGCGCTGATCATTTACACCTCGGGCAGTTCCGGCCACCCGAAGGGGGTCATGCTCACGCACCAGAACATCACCTTCACGCTGGAGAGCCTGATTGAATACCTGCGCCTGGAGGCCAGTGATCGGATCCTCAATGTGCTACCCCTTGCCTTTGACTATGGATTGTATCAGCTGTTCATGGCTATCCGTCTCGGTGCAACCCTGGTCCTGGAACAGGGCTTCGGCTATCCGGCCCTCATTGAAGAGCGCCTCAGGGCGGAATCGATCACCGTCTTTCCCGGTGTGCCGACCATCTTTTCGGCCCTTCTGGCCAGGGCTGCGGGTGGAACCACGGTCTTTCCGAGTGTGCGGCGGGTCACCAACACGGCCGCCAGCCTCCCAGCCGAGGCCGCTTCCGGGCTTCAAGCGCTCTTCCCCCAAGGGAAGCTCTTTCGGATGTACGGCTTGACCGAGTGCAAGCGGGTCTCCTTTCTTGAGCCGGAGGAACTGGAGCGTCGTCCCGAGTCCGTGGGCAAGGCGATTCCCGGCACCCAGGTCTTCCTGGTGGGTGAGGACGGGCATCAGGTAGGGCCTGGAGGCGTTGGGATTCTGCATGTGAGAGGGCCGCACATCATGGCCGGATACTGGAATCGCCCTGATCTGACGGCCGAAATGCTTCTGGAAGGGCAGTACCCGGGTGATCGGGTGCTACGCACTGGGGATCTCTTCCGCATGGATGCTGAGGGATACCTGTATTTCCTGGGGCGCAGCGACGACATGATCAAGTCCCGGGGGGAGAAGGTCAGCCCGGCTGAGGTGGAGCGGGTGCTTTGCTCGATCCCAGGCGTTCGGGATGCAGCGGTCCTGGGGGCACCTGATCCACTGCTCGGAGAGGCCATCCACGCCTATCTCTCAGTGGCGCCAGGCGTTGAATGGTCAGATCGGAACATTCGCCGCTTTTGCCAGGAACGACTGGAGAGCTTCATGGTTCCACAGGTGATCCATCTCATGGAAGACCTGCCTAAAGGGACCAATGGAAAGATCTTGAAAAGAGAGCTTGAAGAAATTAATAGAAAATAACGGAGGCCACATGGAAGCCCTTGAATCGAATCTGCGACGTTTCATCTCGGACAACTTCTACGTTGAACCTGATGAGTTGTCGGCGGAGGTCTCCTTGATCGGGTCCGGAATCGTAGACTCCACCGGGGTGCTGGAGATCATCCTCCACCTGGAGGAAATCTACGGCATAAAGGTTGAAGATGCGGAAGCCCTTCCCCGCAATCTGGATTCCATCAGCAATCTGGTACGATTCATTGAATCCAAACTCGACATCGTAAAGGCATGAGGGGACCAGCCAAGCTACTGGACGAGCTCCTTGCCTTCGACCGGGAAGCCGCTGTCGGCCAGATCTGCAAGGCTCTCCGCCAGCAGGTCTACCGCCGGCTCCGCCGGAAGGGGGTCGTGCTTGGACTGAGTGGGGGCATTGACAGCTCTGTATGCGCGGCATTGGCTGTGAGGGCCTTCGGGTCCCAGGGTGTGGTCGGCCTGTTGATGCCCGAGGCCCATTCGGATCAGGAAAGTGAGCGCCTGGGGCGAATGGTCGCCGACCAGCTCGGCATCGAGTGCCTGTTGGAGGACATAACGCCAGCCCTGGAAGGGCTGGGCTGCTACCGACGCCAGGAGGAGGCCATGCGGCAGAGCATTCCGGCCTATGGGCCCGGATGGCGTTCCAAGATCGTTCTGCCGAGTGTGGTGGACAGTGAGGCATATCGCTTCAGCACTCTGGTGGCCCGCTCGCCGGAAGGCGAGGAGCTGAGCTGTCGCATGGAGCCCAGGGCCTATCTGACGCTTGTGGCGGCGACTAATTTCAAGCAGCGGGTGCGGAAGACCTTCGAGTACTACCATGCGGACCGCCTGGCCTTTGCGGTGCTCGGAACACCGAATCGCCTGGAATACGATCAGGGCTTCTTCGTTAAGAACGGGGACGGTTCAGCGGATGTCAAACCCATCGCCCATCTTTACAAGACTCAGGTCTACGCCTTGGGAGACTACCTGGGTCTGGAGCAGGAGATCCTGGGGAGGGCGCCCACCACGGACACCTACTCGCTCCCCCAGTCCCAGGACGAGTTCTACTTCCCGCTGCCCTACCAACCCATGGACTGCTGTCTCCTGGCCTTCAATCGGGGGATCGCACCGGAAATCGCGGCCGCCGAAATCGGCCTGCTCCCGGCCCAGGTGGCGAGGGTCTACCGGGATATCGAAGCGAAACGCCGGGCAGCGCGGTATCTGAACGAGCCCCCACTTCTGGTGGAGGAGTAGACCCCCTCCGGAGGGGCTTGAGTCAACCGGGTGGAGCGGTCATCTTGGACCTAGTGAGGTACCCATGACCGAATGTCAGCTCAGCTCCCAGGAGACCGTCGAGTCTCTTTCCGTCCTGCCCAAGGACTGGCAGGTGGACCTCCGGGACCTGGCCTCCCTGGATATCACCCTTTCAACGCTGGAACTGATCCGTCGAACAACCTCACGCCTGCCCCAGGATGTCATTGACGCCCTGGCCCGGGGCCATGCCAAGGAGGCTCAAGCCAGCCGTGCCGCCAATACCCTGGGCACGATGCTGGAGAATGTCACCCTGGCCGATCACCACGTGGCGCCTCTCTGCCAGGACACCGGCACGGTGATCTTCTGGGTCCGGCATCCCTTTGGCGTGTCCCAGCGGGCCCTGAAGCAGCAGATCCGCCAAGCTGTGGTGGAAGCCACCAAGCGTAGCTGGCTGCGTCCCAATTGTGTGGCTGCCCTTTCAGGAAAGAACGCCGGCAACAATCTGGATCCCTTCCACGAAGGTCACCCCGTGATCCACTTCGAGGAGTGGGACCAGGCTGAGGTCGAGGTCTCCATCATGCTCAAGGGGGGGGGCTGCGAGAACGTCGGTGCCCAGTACCGCCTCCCTGAGGCCTCCCTGGGAGCCGGGCGCGACCTCAAGGGCGTCCGCAAGTGCATCATTGACGCGGTGGTGAAAGCCCAGGGACAAGGATGCTCCCCCGGCATTCTCGGGGTAGCGATCGGTGGCGATCGCGTCACGGGCTACGAAAAGAGCAAAGAACTGCTGCTGCGCCGTTTGGATGCGCCCAACCCTGACCCTGGGATGGATGCCTTCGAGAAGGCCCTGGCGGAGGACCTCAATACCTTGGGGATCGGTCCCATGGGCTATGGCGGCCGGACCACGGTGCTGGGGGTGGCCGTCGAGGAAATGTTCCGCCATCCCGCCAGCTTCTACGTCAGCATCAGCTACATGTGCTGGAGCAGCCGCCGCATGACGCTCCGCCTCCAGAACGCCCGCCCCGCGATTTTTGAGTAGGTTCCCATGATCCGTCTCACCACTCCCATCTCCGAATCCGATATCCGCGCCCTGAAGGTTGGGGACGAGGTGCTCCTTTCCGGCCGGGTCGTCCTCAGCCGGGACATGGGCCATAAGTTCATGGTGGAGGAGAAGCCCGAGTGGCTTCGCCCCATCCTCGACGAGGCCGTCATCTACCACTGCGGTCCCGTGGTTCGCAAGGAGCCTGACGGCTCCTGGTCCTTTGTCTCCTCGGGCCCCACCACCAGCATCCGCGAGGAACCCTACCAGGCCGATGTCCTGGAGACCTATCGGGTCCGGGGCGTCATCGGCAAGGGCGGCATGGGCGCCAAGACCAGTGCCGGTCTCCAGAAGGTCGGGGCCTGCTACTTTCATGCAACAGGGGGGGCCGGTGCCCTGATTGCCGAGCGAGTGAAACAGGTCGTGGACGTGAAGATGCTGGAGGAGTTCGGCAGTCCGGAGGCCTTCTGGATCATCGAGGTGGAGGATTTCCCCCTGGTGGTCACCATGGATAGCCTGGGCGGGAGTCTTCACGAGGATGTCCTGGCCGAAAGCCAGGCCCGGGCCAAGGCTTTGACCGCCTAGTGTTCACCTACTCCGACCTCCGCCAATCCCTGCGGGCCTCTCTCGGGGCCTTCCTTCCGCCCGAGGAAGCCAGTGCCGAGGCGGCCCTGTGGTTTGCCGAAGGCCTGGGGCGCGAGGCGGCCTGGTTCCATGCCCATGGGATGGATCCCGTGCCCGACAGCGAGCGTCATCAGATCGGGGCTTGGCTCGGGCGCCGCGAGAAGGGTGAGCCCTGGGCCTATATCCTGGGCTGGACCCTCTGGCGGGGACGGCGCTTCGAAACCGGGCCCGATACCCTCATCCCACGGCCCGAAACCGAACTGGTGCTGGAGGCGGCCCTGGAGGTCGGAAAGCGTCTGGGAGTCCGTCATGCCGTGGATATCGGAACGGGTACCGGCATCCTGGGCATCACCCTGGCCCTGGAGACTGACTGGGCCATCACGGCGACGGATATCAGCGTCAAGGCCCTGGCGGTGGCCCAGCGCAATGCTCTCGCCCTGGGGGCCAAACTGGGCTTCCTATCCGGGGACCTCCTGGGGCCCGTCCCCGACCCCGTGGGGCTCGTCGTCTCCAATCCCCCCTATGTCGATCCGGCGGATCGCCCGACGCTTCAACGGGAACTCTCCTTCGAGCCGGAGTCGGCCCTCTTCGCTCCGGACCGGGGGCTGGCCCTTTGCATCGAACTCCTGCGGCAGGCGAGGGTCCGATCCTGCCCAGGCTGCGTGTTGGAGATCGGAGCGGGGCAGGGGAGCGAGCTGAGGGCCCGCGCCGAGGCCATGGGCTGGAAGCGGGTCATGATTCACCGGGATTTCGCCGGGCACGACCGGGTCTTGGTGGCCTTCTGAAAACTCAGGTCCGCCTTGGGTCCTGTAGGAGCTCTAGGAACCGCTTGAGAAAGTCCCGGTTCGTGCGGTAGACCGCTTCGGAGTTGTAGGGTCGGCTGACTTCGTTTCCCTCCAGGTGCGCCTGCAGGAACCCCTCCCAGGTGAAGCCGGGCTGGGTGTAGGGGTTCTTCCAGTCGGGATCTCCCGGCAGGATGACCCGTTGGACGTTTCCCTCAGAATCGCACTGGACCTGGGGGGGCATGAGGAAAAGCCCCGAGCGCAGCATGATTTCGCCGTCGCTGAGCCCTTTGGTTGCCTCTTCCCAGGCTGCCTTCACAGAATCAGGCGCTCCGGGCGGTGGGAAGCTTGAGGTGAGCGCAGCACCGATCTCTTCGAACCCATCTCCATCCAGATCCTGGGCCTGGGTGGGGGCCTGGAAAAGGTTGTAGGCTCCTTCCGCACTGAGGGTGTGCAAGGGGATGGGTGCCGCGAAACAGTGGATTTTCCGGAGTTGTTCCAGTTCCCGAGGTGTCATTCGGTTCAGCAAGGCTTGCCGATCTTCAGCGTCGAGGCCCTGGGCTTTCATCAGCAACTCGGCGAATTCAGCCTGTTCCCCCTGGGACACCCCCCGCAGGTTCAGGAGATGCAAATCCTTTGTGGTCAAGACAGAAGACACTTCCTGGATCGTCATGGGGCCTCCTGGGCGGTGAGGCTTGGTAGGCAAAATTCGTGGAAAGCCGTGGCGCACTCGCCCATGGCCCTTCCTGGCCAAGATACGGGAATGCAGGACCATGCCTGATGCTTGCGTCCGGCGGTAACGCGTTCCTGGCACGGCCCCTGCAATCCTCCGGTGTGGAGTCAGGTTATGCGGAAAATATTGCCCATATTGGTGATGCTTCTGGTGGTGGGGTGTTCGATCCCCAAGCGCCACGATACGACCCTGACTAAGAAGAACCGCATCCCCTACGTGGAGGATGGCATTGGGCAGAGCGCCCTGTCGGACGGATCCCTATGGCGTGACAAGTCGATGGTGGCGGATCTCCGTGCCTCTCGCCTGAATGATCTGGTGACCATCAAGATCTCTGAGGCCACCAGTGCCATCTCAAAGGCAGATCTGACCACTGGCCGGGAAGGGTCCAATAAGTGGACGACTCCGGTTCAGCTTCTCAAGGAAGCCAAATCGACCACGACCACCAATAAATACAAGGGGAGTGGCACCACCGGGCGCAGCGCCACCTTTACCACCACCGTCACCGCCCGGATCGTCAAGGTTATGAGCAACGGGAACCTCATCTTCGAGGGGTACCGGGATATCCAGCTCAACAATGAAACCCAGCGACTCTATGTCGCGGGTCTCCTCGATCCCCTGCGGTTGGACAACACCAACACGGTGACCAGTGCCCAGGTGGCCGAGTTGCGGATCGGATATGGTGGCCAGGGTGTTGTGGACGAGACCCTGAAGCCCGGCTACATCAGCCGCCTCCTGAACTTCATCTGGCCTTTCTGATCCGGGGATTCCATGCGCAAGTCCATCCTTTACTGCCTCTGTCTTGGATCTCTGCTCGGGGCGACCCCGGTCCCTGATAAGAAGGTGGAGGCCCGCCTCAAGGAGGTGGCCCGCCTTCAGGGGGTCCGGGGCAACCAGCTTCTTGGCTATGGCGTCGTCGTCGGCCTCAATGGCACTGGCGACAAAGACCAGACCAAGTTCACGGTCCAGACCCTCACCAACCTGATGGCACGCCAGGGCATCTCCATCAGCCCGTCCTCCGTGAAGGTGAAGAACGTCGCTGCAGTCATGGTGACCGCAGACCTCCCAGCCTTCTCCAAGCCCGGCCAGCGCATCGACATTACGGTCAGCTCCACTGGAGATGCGACCTCCCTGGCGGGAGGAACACTCCTGATGGCCCCCCTCCAGGGGGCGGACGGACAGACCTATGCCGTGGGCCAGGGCCCCCTCCTGGTCGGGGGCTTTTCGGCCGGTGGTGCGGGCGCCGGAGCCACCAAGAATCACCCCACGGTCGGCCGTGTGCCCGATGGTGCGCTGGTGGAGCGGGAGGTCGCCGGGAGTTTCAATGATCGTCGTTTCCTTCGATACAGCCTGACGGAAGAGGACTTCACTACGGCGGTTCGCGTGGTCAACAGCATCAATGAGGAGCTGGGGGTGGAAGCCGCCAAGCCCTTGGATTCCCGCACGGTGGAGGTCCTGGTGCCCGAGGGCTTCCAGGGGAAGGTCGTGGAGCTGGTGGCGCGCCTGGAGAATTTGCCGGTCCAGCTTCAGCCCAGGGCCCGGGTAGTCGTCAACGAGAAGACCGGGACGGTGATTCTCGGGACAGACGTGAAGATCGGGGCCGTGAGTATCGTGCAAGGTGGTCTCTCCATTGTTGTCAGTTCCACTCCCCTGGTTTCCCAGCCGGCGCCCAGGAGTCAGGGCAAGACCGAGACGGCGACCAAGAAGGATGTGGCTGTCACCGAGGAGAAGGCCAAGATCGCCAGCCTGGAACCGGGTGTGACGGTTGGCCGGATGGTGGAAATGCTCAATGGCCTTGGAGTCACTCCCAGGGATCTGGTGGCCATCCTTCAGGCCATCAAGGATGCTGGTGCCTTGAATGCTGAGCTGAGGATCCTGTGAGCGACCTTCTGCTAAGCTCCCCGGTTCGCATGCCCTCGGAGGCGCTGCTGCAGGAAATGCCTATGCCTTCGGGCAAGGCGAGCCCTGCGGAGGCAGCCAAACAGTTTGAGGGCATGCTGATGGCCCAGATATTCCAGACCATGAGAAAGACTGTCCAGCACACCGGGCTCTTCGGGAACGGAGGCACTGCCCGGACTACCTACGAATACCTGCTTGATCAGGCCGTGGTGGATCATGCCATGACTTCCGGGAAAGGTTGGGGATTGGCGTCCAGGCTCGAAGATGCGTGGGCTACCCGTCAGGAGTCAGAAAAAATCAAGACCCAGGCTTGATTTATTACCAGCACCTGCCGATAGGATGGTTGATCGAGGTGCAAGATGCGGGTGAGTGGCAAGACTAGCGGCGTAGGGGCCTCGCAGAGCGTGGCCAAGGCCGGCTCAGCGACCACACATCATGCCGCTCCCAGCGGTTCAGCCCCGAGTGTCGGGGATGCGCTCAGTGTTTCAAGCACAGCCAGCTTCATCACCGTGGTCCAGGCCAGGATCGCCAAGCTTCCGGATGTCCGGGAGGCCAAGGTGGAGGCCTTGAGGGCTCAGATGGAATCCGATGATTACCATCCGGATGGAGAAGCGGTGGCTGAAGGTTTGGTGCGGGATTACACCCCTCCCGGCCAAGAGAAGTGATGGTTCGCCATGATCACTCCGCTCGGCCAGAGGCAGATTTTTCAGACCGCCAATGTTGAAGCAGTCCGGATGTCCCTGGAAGTGAGCGAGCAGATCCAGCGGGAGGCTGCCCGCAGGAAGGCTGCTGAGGACCACCTCGCGGAAGAGCAGGACAGCGTTCATGGTATCGGAAAGGCCGAAGGGCTTCGTACCGAGGAGCGAAAAGGACGGGGTGGACAGGAGACTCCCTCGGAAGAGGACGAGGAGGCGGGGGAGTCCTCCTCCGAGTCGCCAGAATCTTCGCCCGCTCAGGCCCTTGAGGGGCGTCTCGACTTCCTGGCCTGATTCCGTCTCGACTGGTATGCCCCTTGCCTTGGAATAGGTGGGAGGTATTCCATGCTGCATTCGTTGCCGACTCTCTTGGCGGACCTGGAGCATCGGCTCATCGCAGGGGAGGATCCCCTTCCATTGCTGGGCAGTGTTCGCTGGCCGGACGTGATTGATTGGCCCAAGAACCGTGACGAGGCGCAGAAGCTTCGCCAGCGTTTAGCCAACATCCAGTCCCTGATTCACGGACTCCAGGCTCCTCTGCGCGCTACGCTGATGGGCCTCAACCAGGATGCGGCCTACCAGCGTAGGGGAAGCATCCCCCTGCCGGGTTCCATTTCCCTCAAGTTTCATCAGAGTGTCTAGGAGGCTCCCATGTCTGGCTTGAACTCCAGTCTGAACATCGGACTCTCTGGGCTCCAGGCGACCCAAAGTGCCCTGAATGTTGTTGGCCACAACATCACCAACATCAACACGCCCAACTACAGCCGGCAGGTCGTCAACCTGTCCTCGGCCGGTGCGGTCTACCAGAACGGCCAGATGTACGGCCAAGGTGTAAACCTCACCAGCATCTCGGGGATTCGAAACCGCTTACTGGATCTTCAGATCAGCCAGACCCTGAGCCGGCAAATGGGGGCTCAGACCCGGGATAACAGCATCGAATCGGTGTCCACTGCTTTTGAGGATGACGGCACCTCCGGACTCAGCACTATAGTGGGCAACTTCTTCAAGGGCTTCCAGGACCTGGCTTCCAACCCTGAAAATACAGCCCTTCGCACCAACCTTGTGGGCCAGGCTCAGACATTAGTGGACGGTCTCAAGAGCCGCTACCAGATGCTGACCCAGGTGCGGGATTCAGCCAACTCGGCTATTTCCGACCAGGTAAGCGAGGTCAACACCCTCACGGCGCAGATCGCGGACCTGAACAAGGCCATTGCCTCTGAAGCCGCTACGGGTGCAAACAGTGACGCACGGGACCAGCGTTCAGCTCTGGTGGACAAGTTGTCCAAGCTTGTCGGCATCCAGGCCTTCGAGGATGACGATGGTCGCCTCCAGATCATGCTGGAGAGCGGGGCTGGAATTCTGGTAGCTGGGGACAAGGCCAGCACGCTCACCGCAACTGCGGACCCAGCGCTGGGGAACTACTATCGTGTGGATCTGACATCCGGATCTGCTGCGCCCACCGACGTTACGGGGGGGATTCTCGAGGGCAGTCTGGGGGCGAATCTGGACCTGAGGGACAACATCATCCCTGGCTACCAGAGCCAGCTGGACCAGTTGGCGGCGGGGATCGCCAGTGGAGTCAACCAGCTCCACTACAACGGTTATGCCAAGGATGGCGTCCAGACCAACAACTACTTCTTTACCGGGACCGTCGCCAACAATGGCCTGCCCACCGGCATCACCTCGGCCAATAACTATTTGGGGATGGTCAATTCGCTAAGTGTAAATGCGGCCATCAAGAGCGATTCCAGTCTCATCGCCGCAGCTGGTGCTTCGGGGGAGTCGGGCAACAATGCCAATGCCAAGGCGATCTTCAATCTTTCTAGCAGCGGTCAGTTCACCACCCAGGTAAGCAGTCTGATCAACGGCATCGGCACGGATGCCCAGCGTTTCGCAACTGGTGCCACGAACTATGAAAACCTGAGCACGGCCCTTCAGAACCAACGGGAGAGCGTCTCCGGAGTTGATCTGGACGAGGAGGCCACCAACCTGATGGCCTACCAGCGCGGCTACCAGGCCTGCGCCCGGTTCATCAATGTCATTGACCAGCTGACCAACCAGCTGATCAATAATTTCGGCCAATAGCTGCGAGGTGATCCATGACCATTCGCACCCCTAATCCTTCTGCCAACCGTCAAAGCCTGCTGGATCTCAATCGGATCAAGGAAAGGCTCGCCGCTGAACAGAAGAAGATTTCTTCGGGCAACGCCATTTCCCGTCTGGGGGAGGACCCCACCGGTTCTGCATTGATCGTGGACTTCAGGGCCTCCGTCGACCGGAACAACTCATACATCAGCCAAGCCAAAACCGCCGGCTACTTCCTTTCCTCATCGGAGACGGCCGCAAGTTCCATGGAGACCTCGATGGTCCGCCTCATGGAGTTGGCTCAGAATGGCCTGAACTCGAACCTCACATCCACTGCCCGGGCCGCTGCGGTCTCAGAGGTATCTGCGATCAGGGATCGATTCCTGGATCTTGCCAATACCCAGGTGCAAGGGAAATACATTTTCGCCGGCACCAACACCACGACCAAGCCCTTCAGCTACAACACCCTTTCCACCACCCCACCGGTGGTCTATTCCGGAAATAGCGGGGTGATCAGTCTGGATGTTGCGGCCAGTGCCTCTGTCGCCACCAACGTGCCGGGTTCCACCCTCTGCTTTGGTAGTGGTGGGGCGGGCTCAAGCACCGACCTCTTCCAGGCCGCCACGGACCTGATGAACGGTCTCAGTTCCAGTAACCTCACTCAGATCCAGACGGCCTATGGCAACCTGAGGACCATTCATGATCAGGTCAATACCGTCATCACGGATCTCGGGGGGCGCCAGGCTGGGCTCACGACCCTCCAGGAAAATCTCGGAGCCTACAACATCAGTCTCAAGGCAATCCAGAGCAGCTATGAGGACCTGGATTACCCATCCACCATCACGCAGTTCGTCTCCGATCAGACTTCCCAGCAGGCGGCCTTGAGCGTTATGGCCAAGGTCAACAATCAGAACCTGTTCAACTTCCTGACCTAGGCCAGGAGCTGTTCCAGGGCTTCAAGGGCGCGGGCTCTCTGGGCAGCGCCCTTGGCCTGTTTCAGTCCTCGTGCACCTCCGGCTCGCTTGAGCGCGCGATGGTCCAGGGTACCTTCCGGAAGTTCCGGAAACAGGCCCAGCATGGCATTGACCGGGCTGAAGTGCTTCATGGGTGTGTGGGCCAGGTGGTGCAGAAGGGAGCCCAGCATGGTCTCCCGGGGAAAGGGCATGGGGGGGAGGCCGGATGCGGCTCGGTCCACTGCGAAGGCTGCGGCCAGGCCGCTGGCTGTGGACTCGAGGTACCCTTCGATACCACTGAGCTGCCCGGCAAGCCAGAGCCCGGGCTGGACCTTCACGGCGAGGGTCTCGTCCAGGACCTCCGGGGCGGCCACATAGGTGTTGCGATGGATGCTGCCGAAGCGTGCGAAAACGGCGTCCTCCAGGCCGGGGATCATCCGGAAGACTTCCTGCTGGGCCGACCATTTCAGGCGGGTTTGGAAGCCCACCAGATTGTAGTGGTCTCCCGCCAGAGAGTCCTGGCGAAGCTGCACCGCCGCGTAGGGCCAGCGTCCCGTGCGGGGATCCGTTAAGCCCACGGGTTTCATGGGGCCGTGTCGCAGGGTTTCCAGGCCGCGTTCCGCCATGACCTCGATGGGCAGGCAGGCCTCGAAGAAGGGGGTGTCGAAGTCATGCAGATCCGCCTTGGGGGCAGCCATGACGGCCTGGTGGAAGCGCTCGTAGGTAGCCTGGTCCATGGGGCAGTTGAGGAAGTCTGGTTCACCTCTGTCATACCGTGTGGCTCGGAAGGCGATCTCCATGTTGATGGAGTCCCGCTCCACGATGGGGGCGATGGCGTCATAGAAGAAGAGGCGGGGCTGTCCCAGACGCTGTGCCAGCCAGTCCGCCAGGGGCTCAGCGGTGAGGGGGCCACTGGCAAGGATGGTGGGCATGTTCAGATCCGGGGCTTCGACCAGGCCGTCGATCCACTGAATCCGGGGATGCTGCCTGAGGGTGTCGGTGACGAGGTCGGAAAAGGCTTCGCGGTCCACCGCGAGGGAATTTCCAGCCGGGACTCGGGTCTTCTCAGCGCAAGCAAGTACCAGGGAGTCCATTCGCCTCAGTTCTGCCTTCAGGATGCCGGTTGCGCTATTGGGGTCATCGCTCTTGAAGGAGTTGGAGCAGACCATCTCCGCGGCCTTGCCAGTCTGGTGGGCCGGGGTGAGGTGGGCAGGACGCATCTCGTATAGGTGGACCTGGTGCCCTCGCTGCGCCAACTGCCATGCCGCTTCAGAACCAGCGAGCCCCGCCCCCACAATCATGATGTCCATGCCTACTGCCTCCCAAGGGAGGGATTCTACCCCGCACCCCCTCTCTTCCCAAAAATCACCATGTAATACCGGGAAAAGCTGCAGTCGGGAGTAGGGGAGATGAAAATTTGTGCTTGCAAGCCAGAGTCAGGCTGCTAATCTAGTATTTCGCTGCGGTTGAGGCTGCGGCGGGTCGGAAGGCGAGGCGGTCGGGAAACGACGGTCAAGCCGGGATGGGATGGGAGCCTTCGGGTTCTGGTGTCATCTTGACG
>JAFNAB010000024.1:70490-78583 GCA_017859955.1 Holophagaceae bacterium | reverse complement strand
TTCAAGGCCCGGGCCAAGGAGATCACCGACCTCCTCTCCCAGGCTGAGCGGGACAAGGCGGAGGGTGAGGCCCAGCTCAAGGAGCTGGAGGCCAGGATGACGGGGCTCAAGGCTGAATTGGATGGCGTCGTGGCCAAGGCCGAAGCCGATGCCGAAGCCGAAAAGCAGCGGATCCTGGAAGCGGCCAAGACGGAAGCCTCCCAGATCCTCGCCCAGGCCTCAGCCGATATCGATGCCCAGCGCCGCATGGCGGAAGCCGAGCTCAGGGCCCTGGTGGCCGAGCTGGCGGTCGAGGCTGCCACCGCCCGCCTCAAGACCCGGATCCAGGGTGAAGTGGGCGAAAAACTTCTGAATCGCGCCATCGATCAGGTGGGAGGTGCCCAGTGAGCGGACGTCTCGTAGCCCAGCGCTACGCCAAGGCCCTGGTGGAAATCGGAGTCAAGGACGGCTCCCTCGAGAGCCTTCAGCGGGAACTGACCGCCGTTGGCGCCCTGGTCCGGGGCAACGCCGATCTCCATCGACTGACCACCTATCCCCTCCTGGCCCCCGCCAAGCGCGCGGAAGCCTTCGACGGTGTGCTCGCCCAGGCCGGCGCCAGCAGCACCCTCCGCAAGTTCTTCCGGGTGGTGACCCAGGCAGCCCGCCTCAGCCTCATCCACCTGATCATCGAGGCATTCAACGGCCTAGTGGACAAGCACATGGGGATCGTGGAGGCTCAGGTCTCCTACGCCCAGGCCCTCTCGGACACCCAGGCCTCGGCCCTTTCGGCCACCCTGGGCCGTCGCACTGGCAAGACCGTGCGCATGCGCTGGAATCAGGACCCCGCCCTTCTCGGCGGTTTGAAGGTGCAGCTCGGCTCCACCATCTATGACGCGTCCCTTCAGGGTCAGCTACGCCTTCTCAAGGCCCAACTTCTCTCGGCTTAAACCTTTCCCGGTCTCTCGGAGGATTGCATGGATATCCGCGCGGAAGAGATTTCCCGCATTATACGTAGCCAGATCGAAGGCTTCGACGCTCAGGTCGATGTCTCCGAAGTAGGCACGGTCATCAGCGTCGGAGACGGCATCGCCCGGGCCCACGGCCTGGAAAAGGCCATGGCCGGTGAGCTGCTTGAGCTCCCCCACGGCGTCATGGGCCTGACCTTCAACCTGGAAGAGGACAACGTCGGCATCATCCTGCTGGGCGATGCCACCCTCATCAAAGAAGGGGACACCGTCAAGCGCACGGGTCGCATCATGAACATCCCCGTGGGCCCCGCCTTCGTGGGACGCGTGGTGGACGCCCTGGGCAACCCCATCGACGGCAAGGGTCCCATCGAAGCCGCCACCATGAACCCCATCGAGCGCATCGCCCCGGGCATCGTGGACCGCAAGAGCGTCAACGAACCCATGCAGACCGGCCTCAAGGTGGTGGACGCCCTGATCCCCGTGGGTCGTGGCCAGCGTGAGCTCATCATCGGCGACCGCCAGACCGGCAAGACCGCCGTGGCCCTCGACGCCATCATCAACCAGAAGGGTAACGGCGTCATCTGCATCTACGTCGCCATCGGCCAGAAGCGCTCCACCATCGCCCAGGTGGTGAAGACCCTGGAAGAGTACGACGCCATGAAGCACACCATCGTGGTGGCCGCTTCCGCCTCCGAGCCCGCCCCCCTGCTCTATCTGGCTCCCATGGCCGGCGCCGCCATGGCCGAATACTTCATGTGGCACGGCACCAACGGCCAGCCTGCAGGCAAGGACAACCCCGGCCAGCACGTGCTCTGCATCTATGACGATCTTTCCAAGCAGGCCGTGGCATACCGCGAGATTTCCCTCCTGGTGCGCCGTCCTCCCGGACGTGAAGCCTACCCTGGCGACGTGTTCTACCTCCACAGCCGCCTCCTCGAGCGTGCGGCCAAGCTCTCCGACGAGCGCGGTGGTGGCTCCATGACGGCCCTGCCGATCATCGAGACCCAGGCCGGCGACGTTTCCGCCTACATTCCCACCAACGTCATCTCCATCACCGACGGACAGATCTTCCTCGAGAGCGATCTCTTCAACTCCGGCGTGCGCCCCGCTCTGAACGTGGGCATCTCGGTGAGCCGCGTGGGCGGTGCCGCCCAGGTGAAGGGAATGAAGCAGGTTTCCGGCTCCGTCAAGCTGGAGCTGGCCCAGTATCGCGAACTGGCGGCCTTCTCCCAGTTCGGCTCGGACCTCGACAAGGCCACCCTGGCCCAGTTGAACCGCGGCCAGCGCCTCATGGAGATCCTCAAGCAGCCCCAGTACCTGCCCATGCCCGTCGAGAAGCAGATCGTCTCCATCTGGGCCGCCACCAGCGGCTATGTGGATGACCTGCCCGTCTCCGAAGTCCGCCGCTTCGAGAAGGAACTCCACGAGTACCTGGACATCAACGCCGCCGACGCCCTCCGGGCCATCCGGGAGACCAAGACCTTCTCGGAGGATACCAAGGCGACCCTGAAGTCCCAGACCGCGGCCTTCAAGGAGACCTTCGTGGCCTCCATGAAGCAGGTCGTCGGAGCCTAAAATGGCCAACGTCCAGGACATACGCCGACGGATCAAGTCGGTCAAAAACACCCAGCAGGTCACCAAGGCCATGAAGATGATTTCCGCAGTGAAGCTGCGGAAATCTCAGGAACGCCTGGTGGCCCTGCGCCCCTACTCGACCAAGCTCGACGAGGTGGTCCACCACGTGGTGGGGCGCCTCCGGGCCGTCCCCTCTCTCCAGCCCGGTCCCGTGGCCCAGGCCTTCCTGTCCCCCCGGGAGGAGAAGAACATCCACCTCCTGCTGGTGGCCAGCGACAAGGGGCTCTGCGGCGGATTCAACGCCAACGTGCTCCGGGCAGCCCAGTCCTTCCTGCGGGAGTGCCCCTCCCAGGTGGCCCATTTCCAGGCCGTGGGAAAGCGGGCCATCGAGTGGGCCAAGAAGCAGCGGATCAAGACCGATGCGGAGCACACCGGACTGGCCGTGACCGACCTCAAACGGGTCGCCAGCGAGATCGCCGCCCAGGCAGCTGAGCAGTACGCAAAGGGCGAGATCGATGCCCTCTACGTCGTCTTCAACTACTTCCAGTCCGCCGTCGCACAGGTCCCCACCGTGATCCGCATCTTCCCGGTGGAGATCGAGACCCAGGTGGAGTTCCGGGCCGAAACGCCCCACCTCCTGGAGCCCGATCCCAATGAGGTGCTGGAGCATCTGCTCCCCCTGTACATCGAGACTGAATTGTTGCGCTGCCTGCTGGAGAGTTCCGCCTCCGAACACGGCGCGCGCATGGCCGCCATGGACAAGGCCAGCTCCAACGCGGAGGAAATGATCGCGAAGCTGACCCTGAACATGAACAAGATCCGCCAGGCTTCGATCACCAACCAGATCATTGAGATCGTCTCCGGCGCCAACGCCTAGCCCATTCGCACGAGAGGTCACCATGTCCAACGAACTCACCAAGGGCCGAGTCATAGCGGTGGTCGGTCCCGCTGTGGACGTCGAATTCGACAGCCACCTGCCCGAAATCATGAACGCACTGCTCACGGACGTCACTGACGCCCAGGGCGTCACCGCCTCCGTCACCCTCGAAGTCCAGCAGCACCTGGGCGAAAACCGGGTCCGCTGCGTCGCCATGCAGCCCACCGAGGGCATGATCCGCGGCCAGATCGTCACCGATACCGGCCACCCCATCATGGTGCCCGTGGGTCCCGAGACCCTGGGCCGCATCATGAACGTGGTGGGCCACCCCGTGGATGAGCGTGGCCCCGTAGGCGCCAAAGCCTTCCTCCCCATCCACCGTGAAGCCCCCAAGTTCGATGAGCTGAACACCGCTTCCGAGATGTTCGAGACCGGCATCAAGGTCATCGATCTCCTGGAGCCCTACGCCAAGGGCGGCAAGACCGGCCTCTTCGGCGGCGCCGGTGTGGGCAAGACCGTGCTCATCATGGAGCTCATCAACAACATCGCCAAGGGCCACGGCGGCTACTCCGTGTTCGCTGGCGTGGGTGAGCGCACCCGCGAGGGCAACGACCTCTGGCACGAAATGATGGATTCGGGCGTCATCGTGGAAGACGATCTGGCCAAGTCCAAGGTGGCCCTGATCTACGGCCAGATGACCGAGCCCCCCGGAGCCCGTGCCCGTGTGGCCCTGACCGGCCTCACCGTCGCCGAGTATTTCCGCGACACCGAAGGCAAGGACGTGCTCCTCTTCGTGGACAACATCTTCCGCTTCACCCAGGCCGGTGCCGAGGTGTCCGCGCTGCTGGGCCGCATGCCCAGCGCCGTGGGCTACCAGCCCACCCTGGCCACGGAAATGGGCAACCTGCAGGAGCGCATCACCTCCACCAAGAAGGGCTCCATCACCTCGGTGCAGGCCGTGTACGTGCCCGCGGACGACTACACCGATCCCGCGCCCGCCACCACCTTCGCCCACTTGGACGCCACCACCAACCTGAGCCGTGAGATTGCGGCCCTGGGCATCTACCCCGCCGTGGATCCCCTGGCCTCCTCCTCCCGCCTCCTGGATCCCCGCATCCTGGGCGACGAGCACTACAACGTGGCCATGCAGGTGAAGACCATCCTGCAGAAGTACAAGGAACTCCAGGACATCATCGCCATCCTCGGCATGGACGAGCTCTCCGACGACGATCGTCTCGTCGTGGCCCGAGCCCGCAAGATCCAGCGCTTCCTGTCCCAGCCCTTCTTCGTGGCCGAGACCTTCACGGGCATGCCCGGCAAGTACGTCAAGCTGGCGGACTCCATCAAGGGCTTCAAGGAGATCTGCGAAGGCAAGTGGGATCACCTGCCCGAGCAGGCCTTCTACCTGGTGGGCACCATCGAGGAAGCCGTCGAAAAGGCCGAGAAGCTCGCGGCCCAGGCCTGAGGTAGCGTCCCATGTCCAACCCCATCAAGCTTGAAGTCCTTACCCCGGAGCGCATGGTCTTTTCGGCCATGGTCTCCGAGGTGCAGTTCCCCACGGCTCAGCGGGGCTACTACGGCATCCTGCCGGACCACACCCCGGTCCTCACTCCCGTGGGTGATGGCCTGGTGCTCTACCAGCAGGACGGCCAGCCCCACTGCCTTACGGTCTTCGGCGGCTTCGCCGAAGTGGGCCCGGACCGGGTGATCCTCCTGGCTCGCGAAAGCGAGACCATCGACCAGCTCAACCCTGAGCAGATCGAGAAGGAGCAGCAGCAGGCCCTGGCCATCCTGAAGGAGGCCAAGGACGAGGCTACCCTCCAGGCCGCCCAGCGCCAGCTGGACGCCAGCCTCATCCGTCAGCAGGCCCTCGGCAAGGATACGAGTCACTGAGCAGCACCATCTGTCGGAAACGGGCCTCTTCGGAGGCCCGTTTCGCGTCAGAGAAGAACCCGCTCATCCTGCTGCAGCATGCGGATCCTGGGATCCCCCAGGGCTTCCAGTTCGGGGAGAATGACGGGCCGATCGCCGGGTGTCAGGTGATAGATGGCCACGGGCACCCCCGCCTTGAGCTTGGCCAACTCGCCCTGGAGCTTCTCGGCCGTCAGGTGACGGGAAGCCTCCGCCAGCTTCCTCTGGCGATTGGGGAAGCTCACCTCGGTGATGAAGAGCTTCAGGTTCGGGGTGGCATTGGCCACCTCGTAGATCCGATCTGTTTCGGCGGTATCCGAGGTAAAGATGAAGGCCGAGTGGTCATCCTCCACACGGTAGCCCACGCAGGGCACCAGGTGGTTCACGGCGATGGGGGTGATGCGGAGGCCTTCGACTTCGTAGACCTGCTCGGGCCCGATCTCCGAGTACCGGATGATGGGGTTGTCCGGACTGGGGATCACCGAAAAGTCCGGCCAGAGTTCGTCATTGAAGAGGTGGCGGCGGAGGACATCCAGGGTCTCAGGCAGGGCCCGGATCGCCACCGGGGCCTCGGTGTGGCCGAAGACATTCTTGGTGTAGAAGGGCAGGGAGCAGATGTGATCCAGGTGGGAATGGGTCAGGAAGATGTGCCGGATTCCGAACTGCTCCTCCACCGAAAGGGCCTGGGTCAGGGAGCCTGCATCGATGGCCACGGTGCCATTCACCAGCAGGCCGGTGAGGCGTTGCCCCCCGGCTTCCCCCCCAGAACAGCCCAGCACCCGCAGTTCCATAGTTCTCCTGGATTTGCCGATCATGATAGCCCCAGAATCCTGGGATGGGAACGCCTCAGGGGCCCTCCTTTTGTTAATCTCATAGGATGCGGGCACTCCTTCACTACCTCCTCCTGGATGGGTTCGACCCTGATACGGCCGAACTCGCCCTGAGGATTGGGGTTCACAGCGAGGATGGCAGCACCCCCCAGGTGCTCCGGATGAAGCTCTTCCTGGGGCGTTCCGGGGATCCCCTCCAACCCCTGAGGCGGGAACTCCAGACCCATATCCAGATGCCCATTCCCCATCTGTGGGATCGGGGCCTGAAGATCGTGGTCCATGCCATCGAAGAGGACATGGCCGCGCCGGACGGACGGAACACCGCCCGGTACGCCTGGGTCCGAACCCAGATCCTCCATCCGACGGATGAGAAGCGAGGCACCCTTGGCCATCCAGCGGCCCGGCAGGTGGAGATCCTCTGGGACTGGGCCCAGCGCCTGGACCAGGAGGGCCATCCAGTCAAAGCCATCGAGCTCCTGGAGCGCCTCCTGCTCCTGTCACCCCAGCATTCCCTGGCCCTGGAGTGGCTTTCCATCCTTCTGCGCCAGCAGGGCCTGATCGAAGAGACCGTAGCGGTCGTGGACCGTTTCCTGGCAGTGAAGCACGGGGACATTGAGGCCCTTTTGAGAAAGGGTGAGGCCCTGCTCCACCTGGAGCGGCTCCCGGAGGCCCTGGCGGCCTTCGAGAGCATCCTGAAGGTCTCCCCCGTGCATGCCCTGGCCCACCTCGGAGCCGGACAGGCCAAGAGCCTCGCAGGGGGCGACCCCTGCCCCCACCTCGACGCCGCCCTGGAGCTGGACCGACAGGTCGCCCTTTCCGTGCTCCGGGAAACCTTCGACTTCAGGATCCTGACCCAGCGCCCAGGCGAGACAGTCTATCCCATCGAGGAACTGGCCCTGCTGCTTGGGGTGAGTCCCGGGGAGGTGAGAGGCTTTATCGACCGCCACGGCCTGCCCGTCACGGGCCCCCAGGGCAGCATCCGGGAACCCGAGCTTTCCCGCTGGGTTTCCCTCCAGAACCGCTACCAACTCCTTCCCACGGGATTGCACTGGATGGCCCCCACCCCCCGGCACATCCCCGAGCTCCACTAGCAAAATGAAAGGAATCCCCTTGAGCGTTGTCCTTGACACCAACCTGCCCTTCCCGGCCTTCCGCCGGGGCAAGGTGCGCGACGTCTACGATCTGGGCCAGAGCCTCCTGATCGTCGCCACGGATCGCGTCTCCGCCTTCGACTGCGTGATGCCCGATGGCATTCCCGACAAGGGGCGCATCCTGACCCAGGTGGCCAACTTCTGGTTCGAGGCCACCCAGGACATCCTCCCCAATCAGCTTCTCGCCACCAAAGTCGCGGACTATCCAGCGGAACTCCAGCCCTTCCGGGAGCTGCTGGATGGCCGCTCCATCCTGGTGAAGAAGACCAACCCCCTGCCCATCGAGTGCGTGGTGCGCGGTTATCTCGCCGGTTCTGGCCTCAAGGAATACCAGGCCAAGGGCACGGTCTGCGGCATTCCTCTTCCCGCGGGCCTGAGGCTGGCGGATCCGCTCCCGGAGCCTCTCTTCACCCCCTCCACCAAGGCGGAGGAGGGTCATGACGAGAACATCACCTTCGAGCGCACTGCGGAAATCGTGGGCCTGGAACTGGCGGAACGCCTCCGGGACATCAGCATCGCCCTCTACAAGCGGGGCTGCGAGCTGGCGAAGGAGAGGGGCATCCTCCTCGCGGACACCAAGTTCGAGTTCGGCACCCTGCCCAATGGCGAACTGATCCTCATCGACGAAGCCCTGACCCCTGACTCCAGCCGCTACTGGCTGGCGGACCAGTGGACCCCGGGTGTCAATCCCCCCAGCCTGGACAAGCAGTTCCTCCGGGACTACCTGGAGAGCCTGCCGGACTGGGACAAGCAGCCCCCGGCCCCCAGCCTGCCCACGGAGATCATCCAGGGCATCCGCGCC
>JAFNAB010000024.1:0-70392 GCA_017859955.1 Holophagaceae bacterium | reverse complement strand
ACCTGGGCAAACTGGCCGCCCTTGGCGATATTGCCGTTGATATAGGCGATGAACTCCTCCTGGCGGCGTTTGATGTAGCCCTTGAAAGGTTTGGAGATGATGCCGAGAAGGGCAGAATCCAGGCTGGTCCAGGTTTTCAGGTAGCTCTGGAAGCCCTTGGGGCCTTCCCAGTACCGGTATAGCACCACCATCCGAGCCCCCACCCCAAAGGGATTCCCCATGCGCCCCTTCTCCACCCGGCCATCGATCAGGTAGACCCGCAGACCGTACTGGCGGTGCACCAGGGTCAGGGTCCCCCGAAGCCCCTGGCCGTCTTCAATGGTGAGACGCCGCCCCGGCTCCTCGAAGGCGTAAAAGTCGGGCACGAAGTGGCAGTAGCGCCACATGGCCGCCGCCAGCCTTGGGTGGTCGAAGAGCTTCTCCATGGTGTCGAAACGCACCGGAACCGGGGCGGTGTGGGTCTCGAAGGTGAAGTCGGGATTCCGGAGCACGGCCTCCACCGCCGCCTTGTGGTGGGGCGCCATCTGGTTGAGAGGAAGCTGGGCGTGGCCCACCATGGCCTGGACCCACAGGACCATCCCCACCAGGATGCCTCTTGAAGCATTGCAGGCCCGTATCCCAGCCATCTCGCCTCCCGCCTCTTCCACTCTACGCCAAGCCCAATCCTGCGGGCACTGGTGCCACAATGGAATGAGCTTAACCCGGACGGAAAACATGACCACTTATGCGGAAGCCCTTCAACTCATCCTGGAACTGGCCACTCCGGCTCCACCCGTAGCGGTTCCCCTGGCGGAAGCCCTGGGGCTGACCGTGGCGGAGGACATCCTGGCCCCGGAGGCCCTGCCGCCCTTCACCAACTCGGCCATGGACGGCTTCGCTCTCCGGGGTGTCGACATCCTGCCTGGGATCCGGATCAAGGTCCTAGGTACCCTCGCCGCCGGGCAGACGGCTGAGCACCGGGTGGAACCAGGGACCGCCCTGCGGATTATGACCGGAGCCCCCCTGCCGGAGGGGGCGGATACCGTGGTGCCCCTTGAGCACACGAAACACGGCGAAGACTGGGTGGAATTCCCCAAGCCCACCAAGGTGGGCGCCAACGTCCGCTTCGCTGGCGAGGATCTCCAGCCCGGCGCCCTGGTCCTGGCAACAGGGACCGTCCTAAAGCCTGCCGCCATCGGGGTCCTGGCCTCCCTCGGCCTGGACCGGGTCAGGGTCCACCCTCGCCCAAAAGTGGCGATCATGAGTACCGGCAACGAACTGGTGGATGCTACAGAAAAGCCGGGGCCAGGGCAGATCCGGGATTCCAACTGCCCGGGACTCTGCGCCCAGATCAGCACCTTCGGAGCCATCGCCCACCCCTTCGCACGGGTGCAGGACTCCCGAGAGGCCGTCGAATCCGCTGTCCGGGAAGCCCTGGCCAGCTGCGAGGTCCTGGTCACCACCGGCGGGGTTTCGGAAGGCGACTACGACTTCACCAAGGTGGTCCTGGAGGAGCTCGGCGCGCACAAGCTCTTCTGGAAGGTGGCCCAGAAGCCCGGGGGCCCCTTCGGCGTCTGGACCCTCAACGGCAAGTTCATCTTTGGCGTCCCCGGTAACCCCGTGCCCGCCATGGTGATGGTTGAAGAGTATGTCCGCCCGACCCTGCGGAAGATGATGGGCCTCCGGGAGCTCTTCCGCCCCGAGGCCAGGGCGGTCCTGGACGACGGTTGGAAGAAGGGGACACCCGATGGCAAGACCCATATCCTGCGGGTGATCACCCGCAAGGAAGCGGACGGCCTCCATGCACGCCTCACGGGCCCACAGGGCTCAGGGGTGCTCAGCTCCATGCTTCTGGCCAACGGCCTGGCCCTGGTCCCGGGCGACACCCTGGAGCTCCCCAAGGGTGCCCAGGTCCTGGTTCACCTCACCGAGGAGGCGGAGGATCACTGATCCCAGCCATCCTTTCTGATACCTTCAACTAGTTCCCGAAGGCTTCCTATGCCCACCCTCGCCCATCTTCTGCACCTCTCCCCCGAGACCCTGTGGATGGTCGCCAAGGTCCTCATCGTCTTTGGAGGGCCCTTCACCCTGGCCTCCCTGCTGACCTGGGTGGAGCGGCGGGGTGCGGCCATGATCCAGGACCGCATCGGCCCAAACCGGGCCGCCCTCTTCGGTAAGTGGCGCCTGCTGGGACTCCCGCAGATCGCCGCCGACGGTATCAAGGCCTTCCTCAAGGAAGATCTGGTCCCCCCCCATGTCAACAAACTGGTCTTCTGGGTGGCTCCCCTGCTGACCTTCCTTCCGGCGGTCATGGGCTTCGCCATCATCCCCTTCGGCCAGAGTTTCGTGAGCGGCGGCCAGACCTACCACTTGAGCCTTCTGGACCCGGGCAACGGGATGGGGATGCTCTACCCCCTGGCCATCGGCTCCATGGCGGTCTACGGCGTGCTGACTGCCGCCTGGAGCAGTAACAACAAGTGGTCCATCCTCGGCGGCATGCGGGCCAGCGCCCAGATGGTCAGCTACGAGATCGGCATGAGCCTGGCGGTGATCACGGTCTTCATGCGTGCCGGGGCCTACGACCCCCACCTGATCATCCAGGCCCAGTTGGGCCTTTGGAACGTCCTGCCCCAGTTCCTGGGCTTCCTGGTCTTCACCACCTGCATGTTCGCGGAGACCAACCGCCTTCCCTTCGACTTCGCCGAGGGCGAGGCCGAGATCGTGGCGGGCTACCTCACCGAATACGGCTCCATGAAGTTCGCCCTCATGTACCTCTCGGAGTACGTGCACATGGTGACGGCTTCGGCCCTCATCGTGACCCTCTACTTCGGCGGCTGGCGCGTCCCCTTCGTGGCAGACCCGGGCGTCTGGCTTTCGGTGCTGGCCTTCGTCATCAAGCTTCTCTGCTTCTGCTGGCTCTTCATCTGGATCCGCTGGACCCTCCCCCGCTTCAGATATGATCAATTAATGAAATTCGGATGGAAGGTCATGCTGCCCCTCTCCATGGCCAATTTCCTCATCCACGCCTTCCTCATGTTCAAGGGGGCTTGACCATGGCCATCCTCATCAAGCAGGTCGAACTGAGCTGGCTGGACCGCACCTACGTCTGGCCCATCCTCAAGGGCATGGCCATTACCCTGGGCCACTTCTTCCGCCAGCTCTTCACCCCCACCGCCAAGCGCTTCACCATCCAGTATCCGGAGATGAAGAAGGAGATGCCCGAGGGCTACCGGGGACTCCACGAGTTGAAGCGTTTCGAGGACGGTTCCGTGAAGTGCGTGGCCTGCTTCATGTGCGCCGAAGCCTGCCCCGCACGCTGCATCACCATCGAAGCGGAGGAGTTCTCCGACCTCAACCTCACCCAGGGTTTCGAGGAGAAGCGCCCCAAGCGTTTCGAGATCGACCTCCTGCGCTGCATCTTCTGTGGGATGTGCGAAGAGGCCTGCCCCAAGGACGCCATCTGGCTCCGCAAGGACTACGAACTGGTGGGCGTGGACCGGGAAGGCATGCGCTACGGCAAGTGGGATCTTCTGAACACCTATGCCGGATTGGACGGAAAACCCGTGTTGACGACGGACCCCAAGCCCTCGACCCCCAGCCGCAAGGAGGTCGCATGTTCCTGATCTTTGCCCTCATCACCCTCCTCGGCGCCCTGGCCATGTTCCGGAGCAGGAATCTCATCGTGGCGGGACTCTGCCTGGTGCTGTGCTTCCTGGGCGTGGCGGGACTCTTCCTGCTCCTGGCCAACCCCGTGGCGGCGGCCCTCCAGATCATCGTCTACTCCGGGGCCATCGTGGTCCTGGTGCTCTTCGTGATCATGCTGCTCAACAGCCATGAGGAGGAAGCAGCTGCCCAGCCCCACCGCATCCAACGCTGGCTCGGGGCCCTGGCGGCGGCGGTCCTGGGAGCCGGTGCCTGCAAGGCCGTCCTGAGCAGCCCCGGCCTGGTCCGGATCGGTCAGGAAAGCCCCGCAAGGGTCATGGACCTCCAGCAGGTGGGCACCAGCCTCTTCCAGCAGCATGTGGTGGCCTTTGAGGCCGCCGGTCTACTGCTCCTGGCCGCCATGGTGGCCGCGGTGGCCCTTGTGAAGAAGGAGCTGTGATGAACTCCGCCCTGCTCCAAGGCAGTCTTCAAGGCTACATCCTGGTGGCCCTTCTGCTCTTCGTCATCGGCCTCGCCACGGTGCTGATCCGGCGCTCCCTGCTGGTCCAGTTCATGGGCATCGAGTTGATGCTCAACGCCGCCAACGTGGCCCTCCTGGCCTTCGCCCGGTACCGGGGTGGGGATGTGCAGGGGACCGTCTTCTATCTCTTCATCATCGCTGTGGCGGCCTGCGAGGCAGCGGTGGGTCTAGCCCTGGTGGTGGCCCTCTACCGCCATCGCCACACCACCGATTCCGACAGCGCTGACGCGCTCCGCCGCTGAGGGACCGATGCACACGACCGCTTGGCTCATTCCCCTCCTTCCCCTCTTCGGGGCTGCCCTCATCGGCCTCCTGGGCAGAAAAATCGGCAAGACCGCCGTGGCCGTCATCGGCGTCGGCGTCGTGGCCTTGGCCTTCTGCTTCGCCCTGCGGGCCTTCTTCCTGGCAGGGAGCGCCCCGGATCATCGACTGGAGAGCCTCTCTTTCACCTGGATGAGCACCGGGAACCTCTCAGTTCCCATGGGCCTGGTCTTCGACCCCCTGTCCTCCCTGATGGCCCTGGTGGTGACGGGCATCGGCGCCCTCATCCACCTCTACTCCGTGGGCTACATGTGGGAGGAGGAGGGCTTCGCCCGCTACTTCGCCTACCTGAACCTCTTCATCTTCTTCATGCTCTGCCTGGTGCTCGGCAACAGTCTGCCCCTGCTCTTCGTGGGCTGGGAGGGCGTGGGGCTCTGCTCCTATCTGCTGATCGGCTACTACTTCGAGACCGACTACGCCCCGGCTGCGGGCCTCAAGGCCTTCCTCACGAACCGGGTGGGGGATCTGGGCGTGATCATCGGCATGATGGCCCTCTTCGCCCATTTCAACACCCTGACCATCGCCGAGTTGCTGACCAAGGTGGGCCATCTGAGCCCCGAGGTCGGCTTCGGAGTCCTCAGCTTCGCCACCCTCATGCTCTTCGTGGGTGCCTGCGGCAAGAGCGCCCAGATCCCGCTCTACATCTGGCTTCCGGACGCCATGGCGGGTCCCACCCCCGTCAGCGCCCTCATCCACGCCGCCACCATGGTCACCGCCGGCATCTTCATGGTCTGCCGCCTGGCGCCGCTTTTCCAACTGGCCCCCATCACCCTGAACGTCATCGCCTGGGTGGGCGGCCTCACGGCCCTCTTCGCGGCCACCATCGGCCTGGTCCAGCGGGATATCAAGAAGGTCCTGGCCTACTCCACGGTCTCCCAGCTGGGCTACATGGTCATGGCCCTGGGGGCCGGGGGCTTCGCGGCGGGCTTCTTCCACGTCTTCACCCACGCCTGGTTCAAGGCCCTCCTCTTCCTCGGAGCCGGCAGCGTGATCATGGCCATGCACCATGAACAGGACCTTTTCAAGATGGGCGGGCTTCGCAGCAAGCTACCCATCACCTTCTGGACCATGCTGCTGGCCACGCTGGCCATCATGGGCTTCCCAGGCTTCTCGGGCTTCTTCAGCAAGGACGAGATCCTCTACTTGGCCTACCTCAAGCACCCCGCCCTCTGGGTCATCGGCGTCGCCGGGGCCTGCTGCACCAGCTTCTACATGTGGCGCCTCATGGCCCTCACCTTCTGGGGCGAGCCCCGGGACCATCACGCCTATGAACACGCCCACGAAAGCCCCTGGACCATGACCCTGCCCCTGGTGGTCCTGGCGGCGGGGAGCGTGGTGGTGGGGTACCTGGGTATCCCTGAAGCCTTCGGGGGGCACTTCTCCATCGGGCGCTTCCTGGAACCCTCCCTTGCCTACGGTCAGCTTCATGTCCACGAGGGGCACCACGGGGGCCCGGCCATCCTCCTGGCCTGCGTCTCCACGATCCTGGGCCTGGGCTTCGGCCTCTTCGGATTCCTCAGCTACCGCTCGGGAACGGCCCTGGCGGAATCCCGGGCGGCCCGCTTCCCCCTGCTGCACCGCATCCTGTTGAACAAGTACTACGTGGATGAAGGCATCGAGCGGGTCATCCTTTCTCCCGTGCGGGGCCTGGGTCGCCTCCTCTGGCAGGTGGGCGACGTCATCATCGTGGATGGCATCGGCGTGAACCTACCGGCAGCCCTGGCCCGTCTGGCCGGGGATCTCCTGGCTCTCTTCCAGACCGGCCGCGTCCGCAACTACACCCTGGGCATGGTCCTGGGGGCTCTGGCGATCCTCTGGATCTTCTTCAAGTAGGGGGCGCCATGATCACAGCCTGGATGAACACTCACCTTCTCAGCTTCCTGGTCTTTGCCCCGCTTGTGCTGGGCCTGATCCTCCTCTGCCTCCCCGAGAGACTGGCCCCCATGGCCAAGCTCCTGGGCTTCCTGGGGGCCCTGGCCGTCTTCGTGATCAGTCTGGTGCACTTTTTGAGGCTCGGGGGATACTCCTACGTGGAAAACCTCCCCTGGATGACTCTGGTCAACATCCCGGTGGACTACCACCTGACCCTGGATGGCCTCAATTTCTGGCTGGTGCTCCTCACCACCTTCCTGACCCCCCTGACCCTCCTGGGGACTTGGAACAGCCTGAAGGAGCGCGCCGGGCTGGCCTTCGCCCTCTTCCTGATGCTTGAGACCGGCATGCTGGGGGCCCTGCTGGCCCAGGATCTGTTCCTCTTCTATCTCTTCTGGGAAGCCATGCTCCTGCCCATGTATTTCCTCATCGCCCTTTGGGGTGGCGAGGAGCGCCGCTACGCCTCCCTGAAGTTCATGCTCTACACCCTGGCGGGCTCCCTCCTCTGGCTGGTGGCCCTGCTCTACCTGGCGGGCAAGGCCGGGAGTTTCGCACCGGCCCTGATGGCCCAGACCGCCCAGGCCTTCCCGGCGAGAGTCCAGGGGCTCCTCTTCCTGGCTTTCGCCCTCGCCTTCGCCATCAAGGTGCCCCTCTTCCCGCTCCACACCTGGCTGCCGGACGCCCACACCGAGGCCCCCACCATGGGTTCGGTGATCCTGGCGGGCGTACTGCTCAAGCTAGGCACTTACGGGTTCCTGCGCTTTGCCCTGCCCATCTTCCCCAAGGCCACTCTCCACTACGCCCAACCTCTGGCCATCCTGGCGGTCATCGCCATCATCTACGGGGCCCTGGTGGCCATGGCCCAGAAGGACATCAAGAAGCTGGTGGCCTACAGTTCCGTGAGCCACATGGGCTTCGTGATGCTGGGCCTGGCGAGCCTGACGGTCATCGGCACCCAGGGGGCCATGCTCCAGATGCTCAACCACGGCATCTCCACCGGCGCCCTCTTCCTGCTGGTGGGCATGCTCTATGACCGCGCCCACACCCGCATGATCGCGGACTTCGGCGGCATCGCCAGCCGGATGCCCATCTTCACCTTCTTCTTCCTGGTGGTGACCCTCAGCAGCATCGGCCTGCCCCTCACCAACGGCTTTGTGGGTGAGTTCTGGATCCTCAATGGCACCTTCACCTCCAGCCTCCCCTGGGGCCGGGTCTTCGCCTCGGTTGCCTCTCTGGGGGTTCTTCTAGGAGCGGTGTACATGCTCTGGATGGTGAAGCGGGCCTTCTGGGGGCCGGAAAACACCGGGGAACACAGCGGCACGGGCCACCTGTCACAGGATCTGAACAGCCGGGAAATCGCGGTGATGGTGCCTATCGTGGTCCTGATCTTCTGGATGGGTCTGCATCCTCAGACCTTCACGGCCATTTCGGAGCGCCCGGTGGCCGAACTATTGGCCCCGCTCCAACCCTCGGCCCCGACCCAGCTTGCGGAGGTGGCCCGATGAACCTGACTCCTGACCAGGTCTCCGCCATCATGGCCCTGCTCATCCCGGGGGCCGCTGCGTGCCTGCTGCCCCTGGCGGCCATCGACAAGGATCAGGCCACCCAGAAATGGATCCGGGCGGCCATGTTCTTCATCGCCCTCTTCGCCCTGATGGGTTGTTTCTTCTACGTGACTTCCCTCTGGGGGAAGGGCGCCCAGCCGAGCTTCGGTCCGGTTCGCTTCGACCGCCTCGCCCAGTTCGCCACCATCTTCATCCTCATCACGGCGGCCCTGGCGGTGCTCCAGCTCTGGGATCACCTCCACCTGGAGGGCTGGGTCAAAGGTGAGACCCTCTCGCTCCTGATGTTCTCCGTGACGGGCATGATCCTCTTCTGCTCCAGCAGTAACCTGATGGTCCTTTTCCTGGGTCTGGAGCTGCTCTCCATCCCCCTCTATGCCCTGACCGGAACCCTGCGCCAGAACCATGAGGCCCTGGAAGGGGGCGTGAAGTACTTCATCACCGGGGCCGTGGCCTCCAGCTGCTTCCTCATGGGCGCCGTGCTCCTCTACGGCATGACAGGCACCCTGGATGCCGCCGTCATGGCCTCGATCATGCCGCGTCTCGGCAGCGATCCCGTAATGCTCATCGGGGTGGCACTCCTGCTCCTGGGCTTCCTCTTCAAGGTCAGCGCAGTTCCCTTCCACCAATGGACGCCCGATGTCTATGAGGCGGCGCCCCACCCCATCTCGGGCTTCATGTCCGTGGCCACCAAAGGGGCCGCGCTCTTCGCCCTGATCCGCATCTTCCCTGCGGCCCTCCTGCGCCAGGAGGGGATCCTCCAGGGGAAGGTCCAGGCGGCCCTGATCCTGGTGGCGGTCCTGAGCCTGATCCTGGGCAATCTCACCGCCCTCACCCAGACCAATGTGAAGCGGATGCTGGCATACTCCAGCATCAGCCACGCGGGATACCTGATCCTGGGCCTGGTGGCCGGCACCTCCCAGGCCTTCATCGGCATGGGCTTCTACCTGGTGAGCTACCTGGCCATGAACATGGGGGCCTTCGGCCTCCTGACCGCCCTAGGACTGGCCGGGGACCGCACCGGCTACGATGACCTCAGGGGTATGGGCTGGAAACGGCCCGAGCTGGGCTTTGCGGCCATTCTCTGCATGTTCAGCCTGGCGGGCATCCCCCCCACCGGTGGCTTCTACGGTAAATACATGATCTTCCGGGAACTGGTGGCCCAGGGGCACGTCAGTCTGGCGGTGCTGGGCGTGCTGGCCAGCCTGGTCTCCGTGGCCTACTACCTCCGGGTGGTGGTGGCCCTCTTCCTGGAGAAGCCCCTGGGCGCCACGGCAGGAACAGACAAGCCCCATCGGGTGGCCTCCCTGGCCAGCGGCACGGTGCTGGTCTGCGGCCTACTGGTGATGCTCATCGGCATTTTCCCCAGCCTGCTGAGTTCGGCCTTTGCCCAGCGTGCCGTACAGGAAAGCCTGAATCTTCTTAAGTAGCCTCAACCCTTAGCCTTTTCGAATGGTCATAACGTGATGTGCTGGTCCAATCTGGGGCCTGTGGGAGTTTGGCATGGCTTTGAAGCGTAATACCTGGATCGGTGCAGCGGCGGTGGTGGTCCTGGCGGGCGCAGGCACAGCCTGGGCCCTGCGCAAGCCCGTCGAGGAGATCAAGTGGCGCACCGCCACCGTCGACCGGGGCAACATCACCCAGCGCATCAGCGCCACAGGCACCATCAACGCCCTGGTCCAGGTACCCGTGGGCACCCAGGTCTCCGGCGTGGTCACGGACCTCTACGCGGACTACAACAGCCTGGTGAAGAAGGGGCAGGTCATCGCCCGCATCGATCCGACGGTTTGGGAAACCCAGCTGAGGGATGCAGAGGCAGCCCTCCAACGGGCCCAGGCCACCTATGACAATGCCAAGGCCGATTACAACCGGAACAAGCGCCTAGCGGCCCTGCAGCTTGTGGCGGATTCCGATCTGGAGGCCAAGGAGATGGCCATGAAGACTGCCGGGGGCAGCCTGGAATCCGCCCGGGCAGCCCTCTCCAAGGCCAGGATCAATCTCGCTTACTGCACCATCCTGGCCCCGGTCAACGGCGTGGTCGTGGCCCGCTCGGTGGACGTGGGCCAGACTGTGGCCGCCAGCTTCAGCACGCCGAACCTCTTCACCATCGCCCAGGATCTCTCCCGCATGAAGGTCGAGGCCTCCATCGACGAGGCGGACATCGGACTGGTGGCGGTGGGCCAGAAGGCCTTCTTCACGGTGGACAGCTTCCCGGACAAGCAGTTCAAGGGTTCGGTGAGCGAAGTCCGCCTGGAACCCATCACCACCCAGAACGTGGTGACCTACAAGGTGGTCATGGAGGTCAGCAACGAGCCCAAGGCCTCTCAGCCCGCTCGGAGTGACGCCAGCGGGAGCACGGCCCGGTACGTCCCCGCAGGGGGCCAGGTCTACCAGGGGGATCTGGCTCTGATGCCCGGCATGACGGCCAATGTCAGCATCGTCACCAACCGCCGGGAGGGCGTCCTGCGGGTTCCCGCGGTGGCCCTGCGCTTCAATCCCAGTGCTTTCCAGAAGGACTCCAGCGCCAAGAAGGATGAGAAACCTGCTCAGGGGCGAGGTCCTCTGGCCAAGGGACTCGTTGCCAAGCGGGAGGATCGGCTCTGGATCCTGGAGAACGGCAAGCCCAAGGCAGTACCGGTGCAGGCTGGGGTCAGTGACGGCCAGTTCACGGAAGTTTCCGGCGAGAACCTTTCGGAAGGCATGGCCATCCTCACGGGTCTGGACGACTCCAAGAAGGCCGCCACCAGCGCCAGTGCTCCCATCGGTGGCAGCCCCGGCGGCATGCCGCGCCGCTAGGAGCGCTCACATGAATGGCTTTTTAGAGTTCATCAAGCTCGCCCTTTTCGCCATCACCCGCAACAAGACCCGGGCTTTCCTCACCATGCTGGGGATCATCATCGGCGTGGGCTCCGTCATCGCCATGATCGGCATCGGCGAAGGATCCAAGCGCGCCTCCGTCGCCCTCATCCAGAACATGGGCTCCAACATGCTCACCATCTTCAATGGAGCGGGGGGCAGGAGCAGCATGGGTCCCATGAGCCAGGGCAGCGTGGAAGTCCTCCGGGACACCGACGCCCAGCTCATCATGAACGAACTGGGCAACAGCAGCGTGGCGGCCGCCAGCCCCATGGTCCGCACCAGCCGCCCGGTGGTTTTCCAGAACAACAATTACGTCACCAATGTCCAGGGCTCCAACGTCGAGTTCCCCCGCATCCGGGGCTGGGAGGTGGAGTCGGGGCGCTTCTTCACCGAGAGTGAGGTCAAGGGCCAGGCCAAGGTCTGTGTCCTGGGTCAGACCGTGGCGGACAACCTCTTCCCCAATGGCGAGGATCCCGTGGGCCAGACCATCCGCATCGGCAAGATGCCTTTCGAAGTGGTCGGCGTCTTCGAGAAGAAGGGCGCCAGCCTTATGGGGGACCAGGACGATACGGTGGTGGCCCCCTACACCACGGTCATGCGCAAGATCATGGGCCGGGACCGAATCCAGAACATCACGGTCAGCGCCCGGGAGGGCAAGGGCGTCGAGGCCGAAGCCGAGATCACGGCCCTGCTTCGCCAGCGCCTGCGCCTGGGACCCAGGGACGAATCCCCTTTCCAGTTCCGCAAGCAGGACGACTGGATCAAGATGCAGGAGCAGCAGGCCGGGGTGCTCACCATGTTCCTGGCCATGTCCGCCGGGATCTCCCTGGTGGTGGGGGGCATCGGCATCTCCAACATCATGCTGGTGAGCGTCACCGAGCGCACCCGGGAGATCGGCATCCGACGCGCCCTGGGGGCCACCCGCCGGAAGGTGCTCTGGCAGTTCCTCACGGAAGCCGTGGTGCTGTCCATCCTCGGCGGTGTCCTGGGAATCGTTATGGCCCTGGTTGCCATCTGGATCCTCAGGTCCTTCACACCCCTGCCCGCCGTGGCCATGCCCTGGGCCATCGCCCTGGGGCTCGGCTTCAGCGCGGTGGTCGGCGTACTGGCGGGCTTCCTTCCCGCGCTGAAAGCGGCCAAGCTGGATGTGATTGATGCCTTGAGATACGAGTGAGCAAACACGATCCCTTCCAGTCCCTCCACTACGCCGAATATCGCTGGTTCCTCCTGGGCACGACAGCCGTCTTCATGGCCACCCAGATCCAGACCGTGGTCATGGGGTGGCAGGTCTACGCCATCACCCGCGACCCCCTCAGTCTGGGACTGGTGGGACTTGCTGAAGCGGTCCCCTTTCTGGCCCTGACCCTGGTGGGGGGCTACGCCGCCGACCGGAAGGACCGCCGCTGGCTCTCCCTGGGAGCCAGTGCCCTGCTGCTGCTCTGCGCCCTGATGCTCTTCGCCTACAACCTGGGAAGCCCCACCAGTGCCCTGCCCTTCTACGCCATCCAAGGCCTGGCGGGACTGGGACGCGCCTTCTACCGCCCGGCCTCCCAGGCCCTCGGCACGGAGCTGATCCCCCGGGAGGCATACCAGAACGCTGCCACTTGGCGAAGCTCCCTGGGGCACCTGGCCATGGTGCTGGGCCCCGCCCTGGGGGGTCTGCTCTTCGGCTTCGGCAGCGCCCGCCTGGCCTACGGCTTCGAGGCCTGCCTCATGGTTCTGGGCCTGGTCTTCCTGCTGCGCCTCAAGCCCCGGCCCCGCCAAACTCCCGCCACCGGGACCCTCTTCAGGAGCCTCACGGATGGACTCCGTTTCGTCTTTGACCGGAAGCTCATCCTGGGGGCCCTCTCCCTGGATCTCTTCGCCGTTCTCTTCGGGGGCGCTGTGGCTCTGCTGCCGGTCTTCGCCTCGGACATCCTGAAGACCGGTCCCCAGGGCCTAGGCATCCTGCGGGCCGCGCCTGCCGTGGGGTCCGTCTTCATGAGCCTTGCCCTGGCCTTCCTGCCCCCCATGCGTCGCGCGGGGCGCACCCTGCTCTGGTTCGTAGCGGCCTTCGGGGCCTGCTGGATCGCCTTTGCCCTCTCCCGGAGCTTCGGCCTCTCCCTGGCCATCCTGGCTCTGTCCGGGGCCTTCGACAACGTCAGCGTGGTGCTACGGGCCACGCTGGTCCAGAGCTTCACCCCCCAGGACATGATGGGCCGAGTCTCAGCCGTGAACAGCTTCTTCATCGGCTCCAGCAACGAGCTGGGCGCCTTTGAATCAGGCCTGGTGGCGCGCCTCATGGGCCTGGTGCCCAGTGTCATCTTCGGAGGCTGCATGACCCTGGGCGTGGTCGCCGCCACCGCCGGACTGGTGCCTGAACTCAGGAAACTGGATCGTATGGACGCAAAGAAGGGGTGATACCCATTCGCAATCAATGGGATAAATCGCAAAAAAACGACTTACACCACCAAGACACAAGGACACAAAGGAGTCACCAAGGGTTTACATGCGATCAATGATTGCGCCTAAGGCGAGTGTGAAAGCCAACTCCCCCCGCGAAGTGCTATTGGCTGAACACTCAGGCCACCCCGCTATGCGGGCGCGCACGGCGCCGCCGTGCGAGTTCCGGGAGGGACGGGTGGCTACGGCACGCCTGCGTGCCTCCGCCGCCTGCCCCTCCCGGAACCAGGCCTGAGTGTCCTGGTCAACGCAACAGGCTTTTCTTTGTGAAACTTGGTGCCCTTGGAGTCTTCGTGGTGGAATTTATTTCTTTTGGTTGCGAATGCCTTTGAGGCACCCCCGCCCCTGGAAAGCCCCCCTATGCTGAAGCTGCCGGATGCACTCCGGGCCCTGCGCCACCGCGAGTTCGGGCTCTTCGCCTCGGGCCAGGTGATCTCGCTCATTGGCACCTGGATGCAGATGGTGGCCCAGAGCTGGCTGATCTACCGGCTCACAGGGAGTTCCACGGCCCTGGGCCTCGCCACCTTCTTCGGCCAGCTGCCCATCCTCATCTTCGCCCCCTTGGGAGGCCTGATCACGGACCGCATCACGACCCGGCGCCTGCTCCTCTACACCCAGGTCAGCGCCATGCTCCTGGCTCTGGTTCTCAGCATCCTGACCCTGGGCCACTGGGTCCGTCTCTGGCACGTGGTTACCGCGGCCTTCCTTCTGGGTCTCGTGAACGCCTTCGACAACCCGGGACGGCAGGTCTTCGTGGCGGAGGCGGTCCCCAAGGAGGACCTCATGAACGCCATCGCCCTCAACTCCTCCATGGTGACGGGGGCACGCTTCCTCGGGCCAGCGGTGGCCGGCCTCTTCGTGGCGCTCTGGGGCGAGGGATGGTGCTTCCTGCTGAACGCCCTGAGCTACCTGGCCGTCATCGCCGCCCTCCTGAAAATGAAAAGCCAGCGGAAGGCAAAACACCTCGAGCACAGGGGTTCCCCCCTGGACCAGCTCAAGGGGGGCTTCGCCTTTGCCGGAAGCAGCCTGCCCATCCGCAGGCTGTTGATCCTGCTGGGCCTCCTCAGCCTCCTGGGAACCAGCTATTCCGTGCTCATGCCCATCTTCGCGGACCACATTCTCCATGGGGGCGCCAGGGCCCTGGGCATCCTGGGAAGCGCCAGCGGCTTCGGCGCCCTGGCTGGAGCCCTCACCATGGCTCTCCGGAAGAGGGCCCGGGGCCTGGCATCCTGGATCGCCGGGGCCTCCCTGCTCTTTGGCATCAGCCTCCTGGCCTTCTCCATGAGCCGCGACCTGCTGCTATCCGCCCTGCTGCTGATCCCAGTGGGCTATACCTTCATGATCGAGATGGCCGCCACCAACACCCTGCTCCAGATGATGCTGCCCGATGCCTTTCGGGGCCGGGTGATGTCCATCTACACCGTCATGTTCCTGGGCATGGTGCCCATCGGTGGCCTCCTGGTGGGGGGCCTGGGCCGGTTCATGTCCGCACCGGCCACCGTCGCGGTAACCGGTTGCGGCTGCATTGTGGCTGGCGCCATCTTCGCCCTGGGTCTCCCGGAGTGGAGAAGGGTCGCCCACCAGTTGATGGCGACCAAGGATGATCCGGTTTC
Organism: Holophagaceae bacterium; assembly: GCA_017859955.1. GTDB lineage: Bacteria > Acidobacteriota > Holophagae > Holophagales > Holophagaceae > Holophaga. The sequence continues at coordinate 55,561 of JAFNAB010000024.1, read as the reverse complement.
CAAACAGCGGTAGCAGGTCAAGGCTGGGTACGGGCAACATGTGCCCATCCAAAACCCCGGACCCGCCTGAAGGCGCCTAGCGGGTCCACGGAGCCTTGTAGGTTGGGAAATCCTGGGGCGGGGCAGAGTTCGTTCCCTGGTTCTTGGAGGCCTGGAGAGCGGCGCTGGAGAGGGACACGCTGTCCTGGGCGGCGCTGGCCTGGTTACCTGTCGGGGCAGCCTTGGGCTGGGAGGACTGCGGAGTGGGCGTCTGGGGGACGTGGGCGGGGTGGATCTTGACTCCATGGATGGCGGTCATCGGATGCTCCGTGAGAAGACCCGGGGGCTACCGGGCATGGGTTTCCTGGTGGCTAGAGGCCTGGTCAACCAAGTAGCGAGAGCGTGCTGTTGCTGGCTCCGCTCCCCGAATCGCCAAGAAAACTGAAGAGCGAGCCCTGGCTCTGGGCCCCGAGCAGGGCTGAGAGCAGGGCGCTTTTATCAGAACTGCTGTTGAGGAGCCCGGAGGCGCTGTAGGTAATGGTTCCGCTCTGAAGGGTGCTCAGGACGCTCGCCAGCCGCTCGGGATTCTGTTTGAAGTAGTTTTTCAGTTGAGTGAGATCACCCTCGACATCCTTCTGGCTCGACAGGAGATCGCTCATGGCCTTGGTGACGGCCTCGGGGGCCTGGCTGAGCTGCTTCCCCGTTGAGGAGATGGAGACCAGATCGTCGAGGAGGCTGGAGAGACTGCTAGAGCTCTGAGAGGAGGTGCCCTCGGCCAGCAGCTGCTGCAGGAGGAGATTACCGATGCTTTGGGAACTGCTCGAATCAACCGAACTGACACTCATGGGGACTCCTAGGCAACCAGTGCAGGCTCTTAGGAGATGAGCAAAAGCCTTGCCAGAGAATGCCGGAAGGTAGCCAAACTGAAGCCGGCCCGCGCGATGCGCGGGCCGGCGAAGGTTCCTAAGTTGAACGGGCTTAGAACAGGCTCAGGCCTTCCATCTCCACCGGCTGCTCGATCCCCATGAGCTTGAGGAGCGTGGGCGCCACATCACACAGCGCACCACCGGAGCGAAGCTGGCGGGCCTCGAAACCTTCCGCAATGAGCAGGGCGGGCACGGGACTGAGGGTGTGGGCCGTATGGGGATTGCCCTTTTCGTCCCGCATGCACTCGCAGTTCCCGTGGTCGGCGGTAATAAAGAGGGCGCCCTTGCGATCGAGAACGGCCTGGGCGATCTGACGGACCGCATCATCCACCACGGCACAGGCGCTGGTGGCAGCATCCAGATCCCCGGTGTGGCCCACCATGTCCGGGTTGGCCAGATTGCAAACCAGAAGCTGATACTGATCCTCCTTGATAGCTTGGATCAGGCCACGGGTCACCAGGTGGGCGCTCATCTCGGGCTGAAGGTCGTAGGTGGCCACCTTGGGTGAGGGCACCAGGAGACGATCCTCACCGGCGAAGGTCTCCTCCCGGCCCCCGCTGAAGAAGTAGGTCACGTGGGCGTATTTCTCGGTCTCGGCGGTGCGGAGCTGCTTCAGTCCCTGCCGGGCCACCACTTCGCCCAGGATGTTGCTGAGGTTCTGTGGGGGGTAGGCTACGGAGACGTAGGGATCCAGTTCCCGGTCGTACTGGGTGAAGGTCACGAGCTTGACCTTGGGCCGATGGGCCTGCCGGAACCCCGTGAAGTCGGGGTGGACCAGGGCGTGGCAGAACTGCCGGGCGCGGTCAGCCCGGAAGTTGAAAAAGATCACCCCATCCCCGTCCACGATGGGGTGGAAGTCCGGCAGCCGGGTGGGGCTCACGAACTCGTCGGTCTCTCCGCGCTCATAGGCGGCCTGGATCCCCGCCACGGCGTCGCTGGCCTCGAATTCCGGCACCCCATCCACCAGCAGGCGCCAGGCCCGCTCCACCCGCTCCCAGCGGTTGTCCCGGTCCATGACCACGTAGCGGCCGCAGAGGGACCCGATCTTCACCAGGGGACAGTTGCGGAGCTGGAAGCCCAGCCACTGCAGATAGCCATCGGCGCTCTTCTGCTCCGTATCCCGCCCGTCCAGGTAGGCATGGATGGTGGTGGGCACCCCCTCGGCCTGGGCCCACTGGGCCAGGGCCACCAGGTGGTTCTGATGGCTGTGGACCCCGCCATCGGACACCAGTCCCATGAGGTGGAGCCGCCCGCCAGTGGTCTTTAGGTTACGCAGGAGGTAGGCCATGGCCTCGTTCTCCCGGAATGTCCCCTTCTTGATGGCCGCGTCGATGCGGGTCAGCTCCTGCCAAACCACGCGACCGGCCCCCAGGTTCATGTGGCCCACCTCGGAATTGCCGAATTGCCCCTCAGGGAGCCCCACCGCCTCCCCGCTGGTCAGGAGCTGGGTGGCCGCATAGCGGCGCCGGAGCTCATTGAAGTGGGGCATCCCCGCCATGAAGGGGGCGTCGAAGGCGTTCCTGGGACCATCCCCGAATCCGTCAAGGATGAGAAGGGTGATGGGACCTGGGATCATGGAGACCTCTCTGATATGACGAGTTTCAACCGCGAATGACGCCGCACAAAAACCAGGATATTCTATCGGGCACCAGGATTGGGTTCTGGCAATGTGACAGAACCAGTAACCACCACTGCCCCCAACGGGGCCACACTTTTTTTGAGGTTCATCATGGCTCACCAGATTTCCGACGCCTGCGTCTCCTGCGGCGCCTGCGCTTCCGAGTGCCCCGTTTCCGCCATCACCGAGGGCCCCTCCACCTACGTCATCAACGCCGACACCTGTATTGATTGCGGCGCCTGCGTCGGCGTCTGCCCCACCAGCGCCATCTCCCCCGCCTAAGGCTGGGTTCGGCACCATGCAAAAGACCCGGGCAACCGGGTCTTTTGTTTTTACGGGATGGGGGTCCGCCTCAGGCTTCCATCAAGGCGTTGTTGAGCAGATAGAGCACCGCCATGCGAACGGGGACACCATTGGTGACCTGGTCCAGGATCACACTGTTGGGGCCATCGGCCACGTCAGAAGTGATCTCCACGCCGCGATTCATGGGGCCGGGATGGAGGACCACCGCTTCGGGCTTGGCCCGCCGCATGCGCGCGGCGTTGAGCTGGTAGTAGCGGACGTACTCGCCCTGCCCCGGAATGTAGGCCCCGGTACCCCGCTCGAACTGGCAGCGCAACATCATGATGGCGTCCATCTCGGGGATGATCGAATCGAAGTCATTGGTGCAGTCGATGCCGGGCCAGGTGGCCTGCAACTCCCGGGGCAGCAGGGTGGGTGGACCGACCAGGGTGACGTGGGCCCCCATCTTCGTGAGGAGCCAGAGGTTGGACCGCACTACCCTGCTGTTGCGGATATCCCCCACGATGGCCACCTTGAGGCCCTCCAGGCGGCCGAAGCGCTTTCGGAGGGTGTAGGCGTCCAGCAGGGCCTGGGTCGGATGCTCCCGGGCACCGTCGCCAGCGTTCACGATGCTGGCCTGGGTGATGTGCTGGGCCAGCATGATGGGCGCCCCGGCGGCGCTGTGGCGCATCACGATGAGGTCCGGGCGCATGGCCTGAAGGTTCATGGCCGTGTCGATGAGGGTCTCCCCTTTGGAGAGGGAGCTAGAATCGGGGTAGAAGTTGATGATCTCCGCCGAGAGCCGCTTCTCGGCAATCTCAAAGCTGTTGCGGGTGCGGGTGCTGTTCTCGAAGAAGAGATTCACCACCAGGCGCTTGCGCAGGGCGGGGACGATCTTGATCTCGGGGCGGTCGCAGACCTCCTCGAAGGCCTGGGCCTGGTCCAGGATCATCTGGATGTCCCGGGGCTCCAGGGGTTCGATACCCAGGAGGTGGCGGTGGGGAAAGACGTAGCGTTGCTGGGTCATCTCAACCTCGCGTTTCCAGGAAGACGCCATCGGTTCCGTCGATTTCCCGGACCTTCACGGATACCCGCTGGTTATCGGCCACGTCCAGCTTCAGCCCCAGGAAGTCGGCCTGAATGGGCAGCTCCCGTCCACCCCGATCCACCAGCACCGCCAGCCAGACCCGCTTGGGACGGCCGTGGTCCAGGAGGGCGTCCAGGGCCGCCCGGATGGTACGGCCCGAGAAGAGGACATCGTCCACCAGAACCACGGTGCGGCCCTTGAGGGAAAAGGGGATCTCCGTGGGGCGCACCAGGGGAACCCCGGCCCCCTCGGAGAGATCATCCCGGTAGAGGGTGATATCCAGGACCCCCACCGGCACCTCCTGGCCCAGGATGGCACTCAGCTTGACGGCTAGGCGCTCCGCCAGGGGCAGGCCGCGGCTGCGGATGCCCAACAGGGCCAGGGACTGGTCGGTGCCGAAGGCGGCGGCGATCTCCCGGCAGAGGCGCTGGAGATGGGATTCCATGCGTTCCGCGTCCAACAGACAGGCATCAGTCATGGGAGGCTCCATACAGAATGGGAGAGACCACCGCAGAAGCACAAAGGACAGAACGAAAGCTCGGAGAAAAGCATTGGGCTACTCTCCGCTTTTCCTCTGTGCCCTCTCTTTTCCATCTCCGTGCCCTCTGTGTTGGATCTTTTCAGCTTTTCAGTGGTCAGACTCGTGGAGGAAGCGCACCAGCAGCCGGTCCACCAGTTCCCATACCTCCATGAGAGCCCCGAAGGCCAGGGCCAAGCCGATGCCCAGGAGGACACCCCGGCCCCAGGGCCCCATCAGGAAGCGGGCAAGGTCAGGCCATTTCCATACGAACTCGGGAAGGCGGTAGCGACTGTACAGCGCGAGACTGCCCAGCAGCATCCCGCCCCACATTAGATAGCAGAAGCGCAGCCCTCGAAGAAGGCAGTCCCAGAGAAAGGGGCGCGAAGCGGCTGGTGGCATGCTCCTAGGTTAACCCGGGAGTCCGATTCAGACCTTCATGATCTCGGCGTCCTTGTGCTTGACGGTCTCATCGATCTCCTTGATGAAGTCGTCCGTCACCTTCTGGATCTGATCCAGGGTCTTCTTGGCGGCATCCTCGGACACAGCGGCGTTCTTGTCCTTCTCCAGCTTCTTGACGTCGTCATTGGCGTCCCGGCGGACGTTGCGGACAGCGGTCTTGATCTCTTCGCCCATCTTGTGCACCACCTTGGTGAGTTCCTTGCGGCGCTCTTCCGTGAGGGCGGGGATGGGGAGGCGGATCACGTTGCCATCATTGGAGGGGTTCAGCCCCAGTTCGCTCTTGAGGATGGCGGTCTCGATGGCCTTGATGGAGCTCTTGTCGAAGGGCTGGATCACCAGGGTGGAGGACTCCGGCACACTCACGGAGGCGAGCTGGTTCAAGGGCATCTCGGAGCCGTAGTACTCCACATGGACTGTATCCAGGATGCCGGGATTGGCGCGACCCGTGCGGACGGTGGCCATTTCCTTGCGCAGGGTCTCCAGGGAGCTCTTCATGCGCTTCTTGGTCTCAGCAAGGATCGAGTCAATGGTTTGGTCGGTCATGGTTCACTCCAGAACAGGGGTCGGTTCACGTTCGCAACAGCCATCATAGCCCGACCCGAAAAAGCTCGCACCGATCACTGCGCTCGGTGGTACCGGGTATGAAAGGGTACGGTGATGGGAAGCCCGAAGGCCTCCAGGCTCGCCTTGCCTTCGAGCCGCCAAGTGGCCTTGTCTCCCTGGTGGACGACTTGGCTCAGGGACGCCCAGTTCCTGCGCAGATCGCCATAGGCGAAGCTCAGGTCCAGAACCATGGAGGAGCTGGCCCGGGGCGCCAGATCCACCCCCTGGGGAAGATCCAGCGAACCGACCCGGCGCAGTTGGCCCATCTCCTCGAAGCCCAGATCCCCGATGACCCGTCGGGCATGGAAATGCACATCGCTTGGGTTGTCCACCTTGAGCACCAGGCGGACCACCAGTTTGGAGCGGTCCAGGGGCAGGGACATGTCCAGCCGGGGCTCCACCCGCTCAAGCCGGAAACTCAACCGGGAGGCCGCCTGCCGATAGGAAGCCGCAAGGTCTGGCGGCTTGCAGGAGACCAGCGCAAAGAGCGCCGGGACAGCCAACCAGACCCGCCGCATCATTCGCCCCGGTAGACCACGCAACTGCCGGTGGTCTCGAACAGCTCCAGCTGACAGAGGCCGGGCAGAAGGGGCTTGAGTTGCTGCCAGATCCAGACCGAGATGTTCTCAGAGGTCGAGAGGGGGATGATGTCGTTCAGGAAATGGTGGTCGAGCTTTTCGATCACGGCCTCCTGGACGATCCGCACCAGATCACCGAAGTCGATGACCATGCCCGTTTCAGGGTTCACCGGGCCGCCCACGGAAACATAGAGCTTGTAGCTGTGCCCATGCATGTTCCGGCACTTGCCAGGATGGTTGTAAATGAAGTGGCCAGCCTCAAAGCTGAATTCCTTGCGGAGAATCATGAATCACCAATAAAAATGAAATACAGAAGGGGAGGAGCAACATCGGCTCCTCCCCTTTGATGATACCCGAGGCTTACTTGGTCGCCGAAATCTTGGGGGCCATGAGATTCAGGCCGTTCCGCTGGAGATCGAAGACCTGGGAAGCCACCCCCACGAGCATGGCGGTCTGGAATTCATCCCCGCCCTTCTTGTTGGCCCCGGCAGGGGGCGCGCTGTGGATGGAGGAGGACTTGGCCCCCTTGGCCCAATTGAGGCCCAGGTCGAAGTCCCACTTCACGCTCTTCCCGGTCAATTCGCCCGAGATGTGGTTCATCAGCCCGTCCGCGCCGTAGGCGATCTGGAGGGAGCCCGGCCCCTCCATGCCCCTGCTGTGGTTGGCGATACTCACGGACTGGAGCTTCCCGCTGGGCAGGTACTGGAAGGTCATGCTGGTGCTCACACCCTGACCATCGTTGGAGAAACTCATGCGATAGGGGAGATGGGTGGCCTTGTCATAGGCGACCTCCATCCGTCCCCGTTTCCAGAACCCGAGGGTATCCTTGAGGTTCTGCTCACGCTTGGATGGGTCATACACCCCGGAAGGTGCGTAGAAGATGGCGGTCTGGAGGGTCCGGCCACCGGAGACCTCCTCCTTCCCCAAGCTGGGTTTGAAAGTCGAGGCATCGATGTAGGCGGCCTGGACATCAAGAATCACCGAACGGAACCAGCCCATGAAGGAGACCGGGGCGTCCGCCGGGGGAAGATCCACGGCCGTCGTGTAGGCGTTCTGCTCCTTGCTGTACATGTAGCCCCGCTTGCCGACGCGGGTGTAGACCATCTGCCCGAAGTCGCCTGCGGTTTCCGTGCGGAAATCCCCGTTGGCAAAGTAGGTCCCCTTGATCTGGAGGGCCGCCTTGCCACCCTTGGCCGCAACCCCCTTGAGCTGCCCCTGCGAGACCTGGGAAGCCTTGGCATTGATGGCGGCCGCGGAGAGGGTCAGATCCATGCGACCGGAGATCGTCACTGCGTTGCATTCCTGGTAGGCCTTGCCGAACCAGGTTGCATCCACAGAGTCGAGAACCTGCTGGAAGGCTTGGCGGGCCGCCTGGACATCGGCGCTGGGCGCGGCTTTGGGGCGTGCCTTGAGGGTAGGCCCCTGCGCAAAAGCGGCGCCACAGACCAGGAAGAGGGACAAAGTGGAGGCAAGACGCATAGCGGAAAACTCCTATCTTGAACGTTTGTGCTTAAGCTGCGGCTTAGGTTCCCGCTTCTTCTGCTCGGCATAACAGCCTCGACAGAGGGCCTGCTTGGGATCGGGAGGCATGTAGTCCAGGACATCCGTGGCTCCGCAGGCGGTGCACTGGATCTGGATCAGGATCTGGGTGCCGGTCTTGCGCTGGGGCTTCTGGACTGGATGGTTCTTCCGGTAGCAGGCAGGACAGTCGTAGAACTTCTGGTCACCCGACAGGGGGAAGGGCTTGCCGCAGGTCGCGCAAAGCTTCTCCCGGATATCGCTCGCGGGAGCGGGCTTGTGTTTCTGGACCAAAACCCCGGATTTCTTGGGCTTGGGGCCCTCGTCCTCGGGAGATTCAGCCTTCAGATCAATGGGTTCGGTCGTCATGGAGGGCCCCGTTTGTCCTTGGCATGCAAAGCGACAAGGATAACATGGGCCCCCGAAGCAAGGCTCCGAGGGCCCAGGCTCAAACCACGTTCTGGTTAGTCGATCTTGAAGGTCGCCGTTCCGCGGATATCGCGGGAGGAGGAACCCACATAGACGGTGTAGGTGCCCTTCACCGATGTCCAGGCCTCGGTGGTCTCATCGAAAATCTTCAGCTGATCAGCCGGAATGGAGATGGAAACCGTGCTGCTGCCGCCGGAAGCCAGGCTGACCTTCTGGAAGCCCTTGAGAACTTTAGGGGGTTCACCGGCCGAACTGGGGAATCCAATGTAGACCTGAGCCACTTCGGCGCCGGTGCGGCTGCCACTGTTGGTGATCTTGGCAGTGACCGTCACGCTGCCGTTGCTGTTCCGCTTGGCGTCGATCCCGCTGTAAGAGAAGGTCGTGTAGGAGAGCCCGTGCCCGAAGGGGAAGAGGGGCGTCTGACTCTTCGCGTCATACCAGCGGTAGCCAACGAGAAGGTCCTCACTGTAATTGACCTTGTCGAGCAAACCGAAGGTGCCCGTGGTTCCATCCGCATTGAGGCCGGGGTAATCTGCACGACTCGTGGCGGGGCCCTGGGTGGTATCAGCCGGGAAGGTCATGGGGAGCTTGCCGGAAGGATTGACATCGCCGTAGAGCAGCTGCGCGGCACCGGTGCCGAAGTTCTCTCCGGGGAACCACATCTGCACCACCGCCGCAACTTCATTGATCCAGGGCATGGCCACCGGGCCGCCACTGGTGATGACCACTACGGTGTTGGGGTTGGCCTTGGCCACCGCGGTCACCAGGGCGTTCTGGTCGCCCCGCAGGCCGAGGTAGTTACGGTCCGAGCCCTCACCCTCGCGGTGAAGCGGTAGGTCCCGGTGCTCTGGGGGTTCAGATAGCCGCTCCAGGCCACGGACCACTGGTGATCCCCCGCCAGGCCGCTGTAGGGGAGGGGAATCCCGATCCCGGAGTTATCCGAGAAGTTGATCGCATACTCCGTCTGGGTCCCGAGGACGCTCCCTGAGAGATCAGGGCTGTTGTAGTAAGTGGCAGTGAGACCGGGAGTGACCCCTTCGAGGTCCGTGGTGAGCTTGAGAGAGCTGTCCAGGCTGAGTCCGGTTGCATCGTCCACCATCAGGACACCCGCCGGGGTCCAAGAGTGACTCATCACCTCGAATGGGGTAGAGAGGGCGCCCACCCCCAGGGTGCCCGAGCTGTACGTGGCGTTGGCGCCTGCCTTGGCCTGGATCGCCGTGAAGGGGGTCACTAGGTTCACGGGGCGAACATAGGCGGCCCCATAGAGATTGGTGTTCACTCGAGCCTGTAGCGTGGCGGTGTTGGCATCATTCCCCGCCTGGGCACCGATGACAGCGACGGTCTGGGTGGCGCTCATGGGCAGCACACCGGCGTTCTTCAGGAGCACAGCCCCCTTGGTGATGGCCTCCACCGCCACGGCCCGGTTGGCCGTCACCGCCGGTCCACCCTCCGTGGGCGGATTGGCATCCAACCCCACCCGCCAGATGGGCATGAGCTGGCGGCGGATCATGTCGTTCACCCGCTCCTCGGAGAGGGTGCCCTCGTAGAGGGCCTGCACCAGGCTGTCCTGGGTGCCGATGGGGAAGGCTGCGTTGATCTTGGCGTCCATCCCGGCGCTGACGCACTGGACCGGATGGAAGTAGGAGGGGTAGTCCGGGATGGCAAAGCCGTCGAAGTCCCAGGTGGTCTTGAGAACCCCGAGGGTGTATGGGTTCTCCGCCGCCCATTCTCCATTGATCTTGGGGAAGCTCGCCATGACGCCCCCGGCGCCGCCACTCTGGACGGCCGCCTTGAAGGGCGGGAAGTAGATCTCATGAAGCGCCCGGCGGGAGACGATCACATCGTTGCCCGTGTAAGCGTAGGTGCTGGTGAAGGAGGGCTTGCCGTCCTCACCCGAGCGGCCAGCCTCCTGGGTGTAGGCTGCGAAGTGCTTGATGACAGCCACGACGTTCTGGGATTGCATGCCGTCTACAATTGGACGAGCCATGCTGGCCGCCAGGAAGGGGTCCTCGCCATAGCCCTCGGCCGCCCGGCCGAAGTGCCAAGTGCGGAGGATGTCCATGGCCGGGCCATAGACCATACCGTACCCCAAGTCATGGAACTCCTGGCCGATAGCCGCCCCGTAGGAGGCCGCCAGGGTGGTGTCGAAACTGGCGGCCACGGTCACCGGGGAAGGGAAGGCCGTCCCATGGCCGCTGCCGTCCGCGACACCCGCAGGTCCGTCCTTGCGGGTGTAGGCCGAAAGCCCGTAGGTGGCAAGCAGCTGCTTCGCAGCAGTGCCTTCGGCACCCGTCTCGCTACCCGCATTGGTCCCCAGGGCAAGCGCCAAGGCGACTTTATCCTCGACCGAGGAGATGGAATCCAGCAGGAACTGCGCCCTGCAGGCTGGCGTATAGGCCGTATTCAGCCAAGGCTGAACCTCATCCGCAGCTGGGGTGCAAATCGTGGGCGGCGTTACGGTACCGCCAGAGGAATTGCTGCTCCCCCCGCAGGCCGTCAACAGCAGCGCAGTTCCGCAGAGCGCGGCAGCGAGCCCCAATTGCAAACGGGCTCCCTTCCTTGACTTATCGGTTCCACCGTGGTTCAAATGCATGCACACCTCCTCTGAATGCCAAAAAGGCACATGACAAGACCTCCCAAGCCCGGCGGAGCCGCGCTTAGGCGATTGCTCGAATATTGCTATTCATCAACGTCGTTTACGTTATGCAGCTATGCCCCTGCCGAGCAGAACATCGAAGGGAATATGGAGTTATTGCTTTGGGAAGCAACAATGAACCTAAACGAGACCCATTGCCTCGGGCAATGTATCGAGGTGGGCCAAGATGTTGTATTATTTTCACAAGGTCACACATTATTGATAAAAAGTCAAAAATGCGTTGCATTCTTCATTTGATTGTGAATTTTAATAAAATATTTATTTAATCAAACAGTGCAAACTATCATAGACATAAGCCACACCAATGGATGATCCTGACTCCCAGAACGTTTCTTCCCAAGATCGGCTAGCCCTCCCAATGGATATTGAAGCCTTTGAACGTCAGCTACATGAGCTGACGCCCTTTGAAATGCGGTGCAGGCAGATCGTTAACGGCCCAAACCGGCAGGAGGGAATGGCTGAATTCAAGGCCATCCTGGACACCTACGCCACAACCCACGAGGACAACTTCCCGGACATCCCGGTTCGCATCAAGGTCACCCCAGGCTTCGTCACCCTCATGGACAGCGCGGACATTTCCGTAGCAAAGCAGCTTCGCTACGCCCCGGATTTTGAACATACCCATGGGTTTATCGAACTCCTTTACGTATACCAGGGACACTGTCGGCTCCGGTCCAACTCAGGAGAGCGGCTCCTGAAGGAGGGAGACCTCTGCATCGTCTCACCCGAGACCTTCCATGCGCACGATTTGGAGGATGACTCCGACATCGTGATTTACGCCATGTTCCGCCGGGACTCCTTCGACGCCGTCTTCCATAGCCTCCTTTCCGGGTCGACCGCCGTCTCCGATTTCCTGGTAGGAACCGTCTACGGAGCCGAGGCGGACCAGAACATCCTATTCCATACGGGCAAGGACTCCGCACTGAAGAAGACCGTCCTACGCCTCTATTACGAGTGCGAGCAGGCCATGCCGCTGCGCGACGCCATGATGCAGAATCTCCTGAACACCCTCATGCTCCTGCTGGTCCGGGACCACAGTGGCCATGCAGAGGTCATCCAGGCCGGGCGCACCCGGGAGAGCAACCCCATGTCACCCATCATCAGCTACGTGTACGCCCATTACCGGACCGTCACCCTCCAGGAGCTGGCCACCCGCTTCAATCACTCACCCTCCCGGTTATCCGAGATGTTCAAGCGCCACGTCGGGAAGACCTTCAACACCTTCATCCGGGAACTTCGCGTCAACAAGGCGGCGCGCCTCATCAAGGGCACCGCCATCAAGCTCTCGGATATCGCGGCCCACCTCGGCTATGCCGACACCAGCCATCTCAACAAGGAATTCCGACATTTCTTCAATGTCACGCCCGGCGAATACCGGCTGCCCCCCCGGAAGCCCCCTGAGACCTCAAGGTAGGCTGAACCCCGCCGTCCCTCGGACGTCCCGGGAAGAAGAACCCGCATGGACGGTGTAGTCACCCGGGGTCAGGGCCCACTTCTCACCGGATTCGTCGAAGACCGCCGCCAGGGCGATGGCGACCCGACCGCTGGCCCCGCGACAGCAAGACATCCCCGGCAGAGTCGGGGGTTCCCCGAAATTGATAATCAAATTATTATCAAAGTTGAAATCCCCTATCAGGTTTGCTCACACAAGCCATGCAGGACCAGGACTCAGCCGAGAGATAGACGAGGATAAACGTGGTAGTTTCTTATCAAGAAACGGCTGCGACCACTATGAACATCCAGGAATTCGAGGCCCAGTTGCATTGCCTCACTCCCTTCGAGGAGTTATGCAAGAACATTCACCTCAATCCAGACCCAGATCGTCTGGCCAGGGATGATGGCTACCGCACCCTGGTGGAAAGCCTGACCAGCACCAACCCTGGCATCCCGGAACACATCCAAATCCAACCGGGCTTTGTCACGCTGGCCGACACAACGGATGTCTCAGTCGTTCGCCAGATGCGCTACACCCCCCTCTTTCAGCACAGCCACGGGGCCATCGAGCTGATCTACGTCTATGAGGGACAGTGCAACCTGCGTTCCGCCCTGGGGGATACCTTCCTCCGGGAGGGCGACCTCTGTCTGGTTTCGCCGGATACATTCCACGCCCATCGGGTGGAAGACGACTCCACAGTAGTCCTCTACGCCATGATCCGCTGCAGCGCCTTCGACTCCATCTTCTACAACCTGCTGGCCCATCAGGACATCGTTTCGACCTTCCTCATCAAGGCCCTGTATGGCTCGGAGGCGGATCAGACGGTCATCTTCCACACCCGAGGGGATCTGGAGCTGAAACAGGCTTTTCTTGAACTGTACTTCGAATGCGAACAGGATCGCCCCCTACGTGGCGCGATGCTGAACAACCTCACGCACCGACTGATCCTTCTGCTGCTGAGGAACCACGAGGAATCCGCGGAAATGATCCAGGAGGGCAATGCCCGGGAGAGCGCCACCCTCGTGCCCATCCTCCGCTATATCCACGCCAACTATCGAACCGTGTCCATGCCCGAGCTGGCCGCCCGTTTCCATTTCAGCGCCCCGGAGCTCTCAAGCCTGCTCAAGCGCTATACGGGCAAGACCTTCCAGGAGTCCATCCGGGAGATCCGCATTCACAAAGCCGCCAAGCTCCTGGAGAATTCAGAACTCTCGCTGGCCACCATTGCGGAAAGCACGGGTTATGTGGACGCAAGCCACTTTCACAAGGAGTTCAAGCGCTTCTACCACACAACCCCGGGCGCCTTCCGGAATGCCCGCCAATCACCGCCGCGAGTGGGCCGCGAATAGCCAGCGCTCCGAGAGGAGCCGCCTCAGATAGAGCACCGCCATCACAGCCAAAGCCAGGAACATGTTGAAGCTGGACTCCAGCACCCAGTCGTAGGTTTGCATGCGATGCATGACCAGCACTTCCATGAAGGCATCGAAGAGGGTGAAGGCCGCGACTTCTCCGAAAAGCTGCCAAATGGGGCGGGATTGAGAGTGGCGCTCCAGGAGGTACCCGGTGAAGCCGCCATAATAGAGGCGGGTCAGGACGAAGCCCTTGGGACTGGGAGAGGCGAAGCCCAAGGGGATGGCCATGATGGTACCGAAGAAGGCAGCAAGGAGGAGCCGGCCTTCCACGCCGGGCTTCTTCCAATGGGGGCGGACCAGGAAGATGCCCGTGCCCACCACCAGCCCATTGATCACCCCAAAGGCCAGGGCCTGATGCCAGGCCCAGTTGTACTGCAACCACAAATACCCGCCAGTGGCGAGACCGAGCAGCCCGCCCGCTAGAAAGGCGGTCTCACTCCGGTGGTGGGAGTCCCCGTCCTCCTGCTGGAGCAGAACTTGAGCCAGTTCTTCAGGGTTCTCCTTCTCCGCAAGAAGGGCTTCGATCTCCGCTGGGGTCTCAAGGCCCTTGGCCTCCACCTCATCGAGCAGGTGCGATTCCAGCTCCTTGAGGAACAGATTCCGCTTCCCTGCGGAAAGCCCCCTCAGGCCTCGTTCCACTCGAGCTAGGTATTCGGCCAGCGATTCATGCATGGTCCGCCCTTTTGCGGTCGGTCAGTCTTTGGAACCCACGAAAGCCTCTACCATGGCTACGAACTGGCTCCACTCCTGCTTCTTGTCCGTAAGAAAAGCGGCACCGGCGGGCTGGAGGGCGTAGTAGCGACGCTCCCGGCCATTGGGCTGGGTCTGCCAGTAGCTGGTGATGAACTCCGTGGCCTCCAGCTTGTGCAGGGCGGGATAGAGGGCTCCCTCCTTGAGGGTGTAGGTTCCGTTGGTGCGCTGACGAACGGTTTCGATGATCTGGTAGCCGTACATGGGGCCATCCGTCAGCAGCGAGAGCAGCAGTAGCGGAGTGCTTCCTTTGAGCAGTTCACGGTCCATCGTCAAATCCCCTTGGACCTCCATTATTGCCTCGCTAGCCGATGGTTTTGAAGTTGTTTTTTACAATTCTGTGATTTTTGCCCTATATGGATGTAGGAACTTTCACCCTTTCATCGCCTCCGCCACCGGGAGGCGGCTGGCCCTCCACGCCGGGGGGAAGCCCCCCAGCATGCCCATCAGAATGCTGAAGGCCACCCCCTTCAGCATGAGGCGGGGCGTGATGGTGAAAGCGAAGCTGATGTCCGAAAAGGTGTCGAAGTTGGTGGTGGCGGTCTGGATGCCATTGAAGCTCAGCGCCAGACAGGCTCCCACCACCCCGCCCACCGCGCAGAGCATGAGGGCCTCCCACTGGAAGCTCGCCAGAATCTCCCGACGCCGGAAACCGATGGCCCGGAGGGTGCCGATCTCGGCGGTGCGCCCCGCCACCGCAGCGTACATGGTGTTCATGGCCGCGAAGATGGCCCCAATGGTGAGGATGACCGTGATGAGGTTTCCCAGCACCTGGATGGGCTTGCCCGCCTCGGTCTGCTGGGCGAAATAATCCCTTTCGGTGTGGACCTCCAACTTGAGACGCTTGTCGTCCTCAAGGGCCTGGGCCAAACCGACGACGCGCTCCGGGGAGGCCAGGCGGACCATCATGGAGGAATAGACCGTGCGCTTCTTGGCCTGGAGCAGGTCCTCCACATCGGTCCAGATCTCCGAATCGAAGGCACTGCCACCCGCCTCGAAGATGCCCACGATCCGCCATTCCTTGCCGCCAAGGACGAGGGTCTTCCCCAACTCCACGCCGGCAAAGCGAGCCACCATCCGCTGAGGAACCACCAGCTCGGACAGGCCAGACCGGAACCAGCGCCCCGCCACCAGCTTCGCCTGGGGCCTCATGCGGATTCCGGCGGGTTCCATGCCCCGGAAGGCCACATTGGCCCCGCCCCCCTCCCGCTGTTCCAGAAGGTTCACAATGAAACACTCCGCACTGGCCAGGGGCCCCTGATCGTCCTGGGCCACCAGAGGATGGAAGCGTATGATGCGGGCCTGGTCCCGATCCACGGTGCTCCCAAGCTCCGTCCTGGAGTTGGGGCGGATGAGCACGGCCTGATCCTCCCGGCCACTGGAGACGAAAGCCCGGGATATCCCCTGCGAAAGAGAGAGCACGACCACAAAGATCCCCACCACTACGGCGATGGCGGCAGCGGTGGAGATCGTGCCAACCTTGCGCTGCCAAAGGGATCGCCAGTTGTAGCTCAGGGGCACGGGATGGCGGAGGGCCGCCCATGCGAGCCAGGCCAGGTAAGGGATGAGCACCAGGAAGAGCATCAGAGCGCCCTCAGGCCATCGATGATGGGACGTCGGATGGCCCGATAGGCGGGAATAAAGGTGGAGAGCAGGCCCACCCCCATGGTGGCATGCAGGCAGAACATCAGGACTTCGCCGGGGATCATGAAGTCCTGGAGATAGGGCAGGAAGGTGCCGGCGGTCTGGCGGACGCCTCCGGCCATAAGCCCGGCAAGCCCCAGGCCGAGGAGGCCCCCGAGGACCGAGAGCAGCACCCCTTCCGCCATGAGCAGCCCCAGGACCTGAAGCCCCGTGAAGCCCATGGCCCGGAAAACGGCAATCTCCGTGTTGCGCTCCCGGATGGCCATGGCCATGGTGTTGGCAGTCACGACCAGAATGGCCACCAGGACCGCCGCCGTGATGCTCTGGATCATGGCCGAGTAGTTCCCCATCATCTTGAGGAAGTTGAGCTGGAAAGCGTTCTCGGTTTCGCTGGTGGTGGGCTCCGTGGCATCCGCGAAGTGCCGGTCAATGCGCTCGATGAGCCGGGGCACCTCGTCAGGACTCTTGGCCCTCACCCAGAGGGTGCCGATCCGGCCCTTCATGTAGGGCACCCCCTCCTCCAGGAGCTTGTAATGGAAGTGGAGCCCCATCTCGTCCGAGGGCTTCCGGGAGCGGAATATGCAGCGCAGGGTCAGCCGCACCGTGATCGGGAAGATGTCGCTCTTGAGGGTGATCACGTCCCCCACCTTCCAGCCGTATTTGTCCGCCAGCGCCCGCCCGGCCAGACAGCCATTGCGGTCCCGGAGGAAGTCCCGGTACTGGAATTCGGAATAGTCCACCACCTCTTCCTTGAACAGGGTGGTGATGTACTCCCCCTCGCTGGCGAAGTTGGGAAAGAAGTTTGAGCGATCCAGGTAGACCCCTTGGAACCACTGGAGTCCCATGACCGCCTCCACCCCGGGCTGACGCCGGATCCACTCCGCATGGCGCATGGGCAGGAGGTTGGTGATGGAGACCTTGTGGCGCACCGCGATGCGGTTGGAGGAATTGGGATTGGTGGTGAAGCTGTCCAGGGTGAAGAGCACGCTCTGGAGCACCGCCACCAGCGCCACGGACACCGCCAGACTCAGCACCGTCAGCACCGTCCGGCGCTTGGAGCGCAGAAGGGAGCGGAGGATGACCAGGACCCAAATCGATGTGAATCTTGAGCGCCGCATCCACCACTCCCCCCGTGATGTCATCCAGTTCCAGGGCCCCCGTTTCCCTCCGCGCACTCCGCGCCTCCGCGTGAGCCTCTTCTTTTTCCCTTCCGCTCATTTCCGCACCTCCACGGTGCGCTCCAGGACGCCCTTCTCCAGGTGGACTTGCACCCGGGCGTGCTGGGCGGCCTTGGGGTCATGGGTCACCATGAGGATGGTCTTGCCCAGGTCGCGGTTGAGACGTTCCATGAGGGCCAGCACTTCCTCGGCATTCCTGGCGTCCAGGGAGCCCGTGGGCTCGTCTGCAACCAGCAGCTCAGGGTCGCCAACAATGGCCCGGGCGATGGCCACCCGCTGCTCCTGGCCCCCCGAAAGCTGGCGGGGGTAGTTGCCCAGGCGATCCGTGAGGTTCACCAGGTCCAGGGCCTCCATGACCCGCTCCCGGCGCTGGGCGCGGCTGAGATCCGTGAGGAGAAGGGGCAGTTCCACATTCTCGAAAGCGTTCAGCACCGGCACCAGGTTGTAGTTCTGAAAGATGAAGCCCACGTGGGAGGCCCGCCAGCCCGCCAGTTCATCATCATCCAGATCATTGAGGGCGAAGCCGCAGACTTCGAGACTCCCTCCGGTGGGGCGGTCGATGCCCGCGATGAGGTTCAGCAGGGTAGTCTTGCCGGAACCCGACGGGCCCATCAGGGCATAGTAGCCCCCCTCCGGGATCTCCAATTCCAGCCCCTGAAGCACCGGAATTTCCAGGCTGCCCCTGAAGTAGCTCTTGCTGAGTTCCCGGCAGCGGATGATCATCCCCGCTCCTTGACCCGGGTGCCTTCCTGGAGTTTGAGATCGGCTGGGATCACCAGCAGTCGGGTCCATGGCTCCAACCCTTCAACCTCCAGTCCCACGGGGTTTTCCGCCACCACCTTGACGGCCTTGAGCACCGCCCGACCATCCCGAAGGACCCAGACCAGGGTCTCATCCTTGCGCCGAACCACCTGTTCCCGGCCGAGCACCATCACATCCTGGGGATAGGGATCGCCAAGGAAGGTGACCTTGGCCCCCATATCCGGAAGCAGGCGGCGGTCCCTCTGGAGGAAGGCCACCCGCACAATCACCACCGCCTTCTGACGGTTGGAGGTGGGGTAGATCTCCCGCAGTTCTCCCTGGAGCACGCGACCCTTGGGGTCGTTTTCCAGGGCGTCCACCCGGATCTCCACGGGCATCCCCTTGCGGAGCTTGGTGATACCGGTCTCCGTGACCTCCACTTCCACTTCCAGGGAGTCGAAGTCGGCCAGCACAGCCACGGCATTGATCGCATTGGCCCCACCAGCACTGCCGGGACTAACGGTCTCCCCCACCTCTGAAAGCTTCTGGGTCACCGTGCCCGTAAAGGGGGCCCGCAGCACCATGTTCTCCAGGTTGGCATCCTGGAAGCGGAGCTGGGCCTTGAGGCCAGTGACCGTGCTGCGGAGCCGATCGAGGCTGGCCCGATCCAGGATGCCATCCTTGGCCAGGGCCTCTCCTCGATGCAGATCCAGTTCGGCCTGGGCCAGATTGGCGGCGGTCTGATCCCGGGTGGCCCGCAGGTCCCCGTCCTCCAGGCGCGCCAGCACCTGACCACGGCTTACCCGGCTTCCCTCCTCCACCCCCAGCCAGACCACTCGGCCCGGCACCTTCGCCGAAAGGGTTGCCCGGTGGCGAGCCACCAGGTAGCCCGATGCCGTCACCACTGGGTTGCGCTCCCCGGCCTTGTAGACAGCCGGCGATGCCAGAGCCAGGCTCAGCGGGGCCATCCGCTGGACTGCGGTCACCCCAACCGCCACCACCCCAAGGGCTCCCAGTACAATCCAGCCCCAGGGCAGGCGCTTCTTGATGACAGGCTTGGGCGTGGGGGTCACGGGTTCGCTCCAGGGGATAGCTGGAACAGATTACCGGCACATCAAGAGGAAGCCTTGGTAAAAAACCCGAAAGGGCTCCAGACTAGTCGGCCTCAGCCGGTCTGGAACCCTGTCTGATCATCCGGGGAAGAATAATCTACCCCTAGACAACTCTTCCGATGGCATCACTTCTGCTCTGGAGCCATCTTCCGGAGGGAACCAAGCCCAACCTTGTACTGCCAGTAAAGGATGCCGTAGGTGCCATCCCCCTTCTGGGCCAGGGTCAGGAGGATGATCTCCTTGTCACCGGCCTTGAGGGTCACGGATTGCCAGCCCGGATTGGTGGGAACCGCCTTGGCCTCACCCATGACCACCTGGGGCCAGAGGCTGGCAGGCACGCCCTTGATGAGGCGGTAGAGGCCGGCCTGCATGACGGCGCTGGACTTGGCCTTGACCACCGCATAGTCAGGGTTGGGCTTCCCATCCGGGAACTTCTCCTGGGGCAGCTGGTCCAGACGGTCCGGATTGCAGCTCTGCATGGAAGCGGGAATCTCGCCTCCCTGACCGGACTGGATCTTGTCCATCAAGGCCTTGAGGTCCTTGGAGGAGACATCCGGCGTCAGATAGGCCTGTTTCTGGAGGTCCTCGAGACCGAAGGCCTGGATCTCCTGGGCGCTGAGGCTGGCTCCGGCGGCCCCGGCGTGCTGATGCATCCAGCAGATGTTGCCGTAGAACTTGTCCAGGTCCGCGGGGATAATGGCGGACACGGCCTTCAGGTCCTTGCGCACCCCGATGTACTGGAGGTGCTTGAGCACCTGGTACGGCTCCTTGACAGGAGCTGGAGCGGTCGCGGGCACCTTGTCCTCAGGCTTGCTGTCGCAACCAATGATGAGGGCGGGAATCGCAGCGATACCCATCCAAGCCCGGTTCTTGAACATAGATCCTCCGAATCAACAGCCATCACCTTACTAGGCTTTCGAGCGCCAAGTGTACCCAATCCGTTACATCACCATCGGCCGCCCCAAACTGGGAGCCTGCCGCGAGCTGGAAACCCACTATGGCGACCTCCTGAAGGGCTATGCCCGAATGGACCTCGTCGAAATCGCCGAGGCCAAGGGTTCACCGGAACGGCAACTCAAGGAAGAGGCCGC
Organism: Holophagaceae bacterium; assembly: GCA_017859955.1. Lineage (GTDB taxonomy): Bacteria > Acidobacteriota > Holophagae > Holophagales > Holophagaceae > Holophaga. The sequence goes on along the minus strand of JAFNAB010000024.1, from coordinate 35,543 downwards.
CCGCATCCGACAGCAATTCATGGGCATCCGCTGTCCTGTGCTCCTGGACGCAGGGGGTCCCGTCCGCAGTTCCGAAGCCTTCGCCAAGTGGCTGGGGGAGCGCATGGACCGGGGAGAGAGCCTGGCCTTTGCCGTGGGCTCCAGTCACGGATTTGATCCCGAGCTGAAGTCGGAGATCCGGGAAAAGCTCAGCCTGAGCCCCATGACCTTTCCCCATGACCTGAGCCGCGTGATGTTCCTGGAGCAGCTCTACCGGGCCTTCACGATTCTCAAAGGGAAGACCTACCACAAATAACGGCTTCTATCTGTGCAGCCCAAGAGCCTTCTCCAGAGCCGAGATGCAGGTCACGGGACTCAGGGGGTCCACCGCCAGATAGCCGTTGGCCTTGACCTCCCGGGCCCTGGCGCGCCGGAGTTCCTGGTCATCGGCTCCGCCCACCAGCAGGATGGGCAGCGGGCAGTCCTCCTCGCTCCGGAGGCTGCGGATCAGGTCCAGACCGCTGCCGCAACGGAGCCGCTGGTGGACCAGGATCACCCGGAAGGGATCCCATCGGCCCTGCTCCAGCCCCAGTGAGCGCAGACGATCCAGCACCCTGCCCTTGAGATAATCCATGGAGGCGAAGCCGTAGCGACGCCCCAGGAGGGTGGTCATCCGATCCGGCAGTTCCTGGCCCTCGCAGATCACCAGGATCATGGGGTCACGATCCAGGAGCATTCGGGGCTCGTCCAGTGCACCCTTCTGCCGGTCGGCATCCTTCATGGCCGCCCTGACCCCGTCCTCCACCAGATCGGTCCGCTCCGCCTGGGCCTGCAGGAGAAGGGCATCCGCCAGCCAGGCAAAGTAGTCCTGCACCGCCAGCATGTCAGCGGCCTCCAGGATCTTGATTCCGGCGTGCCCCTCCTCCAGATAGACCACGGTCCCGGGCAGAATCAGATGGGGCCCCCGGGGCAGGTTGAGATCCAGCGTGGTCTCGGCGCCGATACGGAAGGGGTCGCTGGTGTTCCCGGTCACGGAACGGATCCAGATCTGCACCCCCTCGGGCCCCAGGGTCCTCATCCGCGCATCGCAGATGTCCTGGGTCGGTGTCGTGAAGGTTCCGATCAGGGGCTTGTCGGGATAGAGATCCCTGAAACGGTAGAGGTCCAGGGAGTTCAGGAGCCTGGGCTGGTCGAAGAACACGCATTCGAAGCCCTCGACCTGGCCGACCTCCGCCATCCGGAAGACCCCCTGAAAACGCCGGTCCCGGTAGGGGACAATCCCTTCCAGGGTCACCCCGGGCTTCAATGCCCACAGTTCGCGATGGGAGGCGGATATGCCCAGCGCGAGGCGTCCGGCAGTCTCCGAATAGATAGGAAAGCCGCTACGGAATCGACCCTTCTTGAGGTAGATACTGCCACTGGCCTTGCACAAGCGCTGGAATACCAAACGAATCGCCTGGGCATCATCCAGATCCGCTTTCAATTCGGGGGGTAGCATGGCCCAGGATAACTGGGAGCAGGAGGAGATTGGGCCTTGAAAATAAGGAATCCCTCCGATAGTCTATTCCTCTTGCGTGAACAAGCCGCGTGCCCAAATCCTTGCATCCGGTCGGTTCCAGGAGGATCCCATGAGGCCCAACATCCACCCCGAAATGCACGAAGTGACCGTTCACTGCCAGTGCGGATTCGAATTCCAGACCCGTTCCACCAAGAAGGAACTGCGCGTGGAAGTCTGCGCCGCCTGCCACTCCTTCTACACGGGCAAGCAGCGCGACATGACCATCGCCGGCCGCGTTGAGAAGTTCAACAAGAAGTACGCCAAGAAGGCCGAGCCTGTCCAGGCCGAAGCGGCTCCCGCCGAAGTCAGCACCGAAGCCGCCCAGTAGGCGCTCTGATCCCAGGAACGGGCCGTTTTCACGGCCCGTTCTTTTTTCGTATCAACACTCCCCCTGCGGTGATCCATGTTCGACCAGCTTGAGTCCCTCGATGCCAAATTCCAGGAGATCGAAGCCCAGCTTCAGGATCCCGCTATCGTCACCGACTCCAAGAAGCTCCGGGAGCTGACCAAGCTCCGCGCCGAACTGGAGCCCGTGGTGGCCGCCTGGGCCGAGCAACGCACCCGCCTCAAGCAGCTTGAGGAGGCCGAAGGCATCCTTGGAGACAAGGAGATGGACCCCGAACTGCGTGAAATGGCTGAGATGGAGATCCCGGACCTCAAGAAGGCCATCGAGGCCGGAGAAGTGGAGTTGAAGCGCCTTCTCGTTCCCAAGGACCCCAAGGATGCCCGCAACGTAATCCTGGAAGTCCGGGCTGGAACGGGAGGCGAGGAAGCCGCCCTCTTTGCAGGGGAACTCTTCCGCATGTATGTCCGATTCGCCGAGCGCAGGGGCTTCAAGGTCTCGATTCTTGACGAAAGTGAAGCCGATATGGGGGGCCTCAAGGAGGCCGTTGCCGAGATTGAAGGCGAAGGCGCCTATTCAGTCTTCCGTTTCGAGTCCGGCGTACACCGTGTCCAACGGGTGCCCAAAACCGAGACCCAGGGTCGCATCCACACCTCCGCCGCCACGGTTGCCGTGATGCCCGAGGCCGACGAAGTGGACATCCAGATTCACGATAAGGATCTGCGCATCGACACCTTCTGCTCCGGCGGCAAGGGCGGCCAGAGCGTGAACACGACCTACTCGGCCGTGCGACTCACCCACCTGCCCACCAACACCGTGGTGCAGTGCCAGGACGAGCGCAGCCAGCTCAAGAACATGGCCAAGGCCATGACCGTGCTTCGCAGCCGCCTCCTGGCAAGTCCCAGGTGGGCTCCGGCGACCGCAGCGAGAAGATCCGCACCTACAACTTCCCCCAGAGCCGCATCACCGACCACCGGATCAACCTCACCATCCACCAGCTCGACGCCTTCATGGCTGGCCAGCTGGAACCCGTTCTGGAACCCTTGCGCGCTGCCTTCGAGGCGGAGCGGCTCCAACAGCTCGAAGGGTAGGCCCACCCTTCACTGCGGCCACTGGCAGCTCACGATCGAACGCTACCCCACAACATCCCCCTACTCAGGCTTCGCCTTCGTGGAATGGGGCACCCCATGGCGTGCCAGCTTGAGCCCGTCCTGAACCCCTTCGCGCCCCCTTCGAGGCTGAGAGACTTCAGCAGCTCGAGGGGTAGGCCAGGCAAGCATGGAAGGTAGCCAAAGCTCCCAAACGGAGGCGGTCGTTTTAGGGTTGAGCCAAAAAAAACGACCGCCTCGTTTCCAGAACTCCCCGGGGAGCATACAATCAGCGGCCCAGTGTTTTGAATTATTTATCATTTAACAATACTTAAACAAACATATCTTTACCCAGCGGATTTTCTTTCCAAAAAAACCACTCGCCATAGCGTTTACGTCATGACTCCTATCATCCAGCGCCGTATATACAACACAACCACTACTCACTATTAGATGCATTTCTTTTATTACAGTTATATAAAGCAAGTAATCCTAAATAGGCATAGGTGGAATCAAAATTATCGGTTGATCTATTTGTCTGGATGCAATAACCTACCAGTAAATCGCGGGATGCAAAAATGTTTGCATCTTTTTCTTCATTATCCACTCAAGGCACTAAAATGAAAAAATCCACCCTTCTTCCTATCCTCACCCTGGCAGCCCTGCCGGCCTTTTCACAGGACCAGAGCCTCAGCCTCCTTGCGACCCACATCTACACCCAGACCTACAGCTACAGCGGGACTGACTTCAGCACCGGCAACCCCACCGATCTCGGCCTCCGCTACGGCCGCACCCTCGCCACCTTCCCCAAGCTGGGCGGCGCTCGCCTCGATCTGGAAGGCACTATCGTCAAGGCCTGTGGCAAACCGACCATCAGCTTCGGCGGCGTGTCTCAACCCGGCGTTACCTATACCCACGAGTACATGGCTCTGGGCGCCTCAGCCACCTGGACCAAGGTTGTGGACTTCGGAGCCGCCGTGGAACTGCGCCACGAGACCAGCACCATCAACCTCCCCGACGCATACGCACATATGATGGGTGTGGCCGAGGCCTCCTACTCGACCACCCGCTTCCGTCCCTGGGCCACTGCCCGAGTTGGGTACACCTACCCGAGCGGCAGCATCAAGCCCTTCGTCACCCTTGAGTACAGCCTGCCCCTCACCACCGTTGACAGCCCCAGCAACCCCAATGGGTTCCAGGCTGGAGGCCTGAAAGGCCCCAAGGCAAACCTGACCTTCACCATGGGCGGCCGGTTCTAGGACAGCCAGCCACCGCAACTGCGGTAACAATTTATGGGGGGGCCACCATGGCCTCCCTTTTTCGTCCATGCACTACAACCAGTGCCGCGGGTACCGCCGGTGGTGGACGATATTGCTGGTGAAAAGCGCCACCAGCAACAGGATCAGAACCCCAGCCAGGACTGGAACGAAAAGGAAGGGCCACCCAGCGTGGCCCTGTACGCCGATGAGTGCCGTAGCTCCCCCCGGGGGATGGGTCGTGTGCGTGAGGTGCATCAAACCTATGGCCAGGCCCACGCCGAGGGCCACCACCCCGTAGGATGAGCCAAAAAGGGCCACAAGGAGCACCGCAACGCCCGCAGACACCAGATGACCCCCGATCAGATTCCGGGGCTGGGCAAGGGGCGAGTCCGGCGCCCCGAAAAGCATCACAGCGGAGGCCCCGAAGGAGCCGATCAGCAGCGGATGCCCCGTCCACGCGGCCAGCCGGAGGAGGGCCAGGATCGCCACGGTACCACTCAGCATGGCCCATAGGGCGAACTTGGGCGAGACTGGGGTGCGAAGCGCCGGGTCACCTCCCCGGAGCTTGCCTGGGAACTGACTCAAACGTTTTCTCAACGACACACCTCCCAGGCCGGATCTGCCCCAGGAATACCGCAGGCCAACCGGTACGGCCTTGACGGATATCAAGGCATTTCCTTTTGCCTGGGTTTGCGCAGTTCTACCCGCACCCAGGGCACGGCGGACCTTGCCCACTGTCAACAAAACACCCTATTCCCCCAAGGCTTCTACAGGAATTTCGCAACAGCCGCCAGCAGGTCCTTCCAGATGAACAGAACGATCTCCGCCAGGATCAGCAGAATGACCGCCCATTCCAGGCGACGCCCCTTGCGGGTATCCAGCAACCCCAGAAGCGTCGCCCCGGCATCCTGGAGGTAGGCCAGCTTTTCCCGGATAGCACTCAAGCGCTCGTCCAGGTCGAACTGATCGAACAGTGCGCTATCCAGGTGGGCGAGAGCTTCGCTCTCCCAGGTCTCAGGGGGATCGTCGAAAAGGGTCAGGCTGTTGAGGACAGCCGCCCTAACCTCCATGGCAAATCCCACAATCCTCAGGACTTCCCGGTGGGACAGGGTCAACCTGCCATCTCTGGCAAGGGTAGCCACGACGGGCTGGAATCGCGCCATCACCCGGCTTACGGCGTCCTCGAAGTGATCCAACGCTACGCTTTGGGCCAAGGCAAGACTCACGATGCCAAGTTTTTCAAGGGTGAATTCCCGGAGCCGCACCTCGCTGAACCCGACGGAATCTTCCAAAGCCCCCACCTTGACCGTGAGGAAGTCTCTGGCCTGTTCTTCCAACATGTGGTGCATCGGAAGACAGCGGAGCTCCTCGTGAATCTGACGGACCAGGGGGTCCGGACAGTTCCAGAAGACGATGCCACCGAAGCGGGAGAGAAAGACGAAGCTGCCTTTCTGGGGCTCCAGGACCAGAGGATTCGTACGGATGATGGGGTGGTGTGGATGGGCTGCGCAGAAAGCCTTCAGATCGATCTGGCCGTCGAAGTAGTCCGCCTGGAGCATGAAGTCTCGCGACTCCCCATCGGAAAGCAGCAAGTGGGTGCGGGGGGGAGGGGTCATCGGGTCTCCAGCCATCCGGGATCTTCCCTTTTCATCGTCATGCCCCCCGCCCGGCAAAAGTCCCTGGGAGCATAACGGAGCGGGGCGGCACCTGTGGAGCCGCCCCGCCCTTTCACCCCAAATCCCAACCGAAGGAGAACGTGCTTTTTAGAAGGCCACCTGGAAGGCCGCGACGAGTAGAAGGCCACCTGGAAGGCCGCGACGAGGTTGTTGCCGCCCTGCTCACCGGTCTGGGTGCCGTAGGGTTTCAGGAAGTTGTCGCTGCGCATAATGTAGTTGAGCTTGAAATTGGCCGCCTTGACCTTCTCGGGCTTCCAGGCGTAGAGGTAGCCCAGGGTCACTTCGGTGTACTTGGGGGTGTAATCAGCAGTGGCGGTCTTGTAGGGATTCGTGGCGGTGTACCACTTGTCGCCCTGGTTGTAGTTCATGAAGTCGTAGCGGGCCAGGAAGGTGTGCTGGCCCAGGGTGTAGGCACCCGTCACGACGAAACCGAAGAACTTCTGGTCCAGGTGTTCGCGCTTGGCAGCAGCAGAGGCGCTATTGAACAGCGAAGGGTTCCTGCGTCCAAGAAGACCGGTGATGGCTTCGGCCGAGGCATGCCAGGCATCATTCTCAAAGACGTAGTAGACGCCGTAGTTGGTGGTCTTGTCCTTGTTGTCCACCACTTCGGCAGTGGTGGGGGCGCTGGGGCCGGTCCAGGTCCCGGCGAATAGGGTCGTGGTGGCCGAGTTGCCCTTGTCCGCAAGGTCAGTGCTGCCCTGCAGGGTGTAGAAACCGAACTTGTGGAGCTTCTCGTAGCTGAAGTCCACGCGGGCCACGACATCCTTCTGGGCATTGGTATCGTTGGCGCGACCGGAGCCATTGAAGACGCCCAGGTGGATGGCGGCGGCCAGATCCTTCTCGTCACCCAGCTTCATGCTGAGCACGCCGCCGCGCTGGCGGTCGTCACCAAAGACGCGGCCCATCTGGCTGCGCTCGACGGTCAGCAATTCGGAGGAGGACTTGTAGCCCTCGTAGGTCTGAAGGTTCTTGAACTGGCCAACCTTGGCGCTGAGGCCGAAGGGGAGTTCGTATTTGATGGCCGCATCCTGCAGGATGTCGCTGCTCTTGCTGGGATCGACCATGACCTCGTAATCGATCTCATCGATGATCTTGCCGGAGACCTTCAGTTCGGTGCGGCGAATGCTGAAGCCATTCTCCTGGAACTCACTGCGGAGGTTGTAGTATTTGTTGGGCGAAACACTGGTGCTGTTGGTGCGCAGATTGCCGTCCAAGACCTGGTTGTACCAGACCTGCACGAGGCCGCTGACCTTGGCGGACTGGGCAGAGGCGGGGGCAACCACCATCAGGGCGGCGAGGCCGGTGAGCGCGAAAGCCTTCTTCATGGTTTCTCCTTGTCCGAATCGTCGGCAAGGAAAGGTTCCCGGGTGGGCGTGAAACCCTCGCACCCGGCCTGTGATCAGGCAGTAACTTCTCCATTCCAGCGGAACCTCTCCAGGTCCAGTTCCCCGGAGTCGGAAACCTCGACGCCCTCGGCCCTCAGCCTATCGATCTGCATCAAGGCACCGAGGCCCTGCCCCCAGGCCGCAACCTGGCCCGGCGTCTTTACGACCCGCTGCCAGGGCAGTTCCGTGCCTGTCGGCAGGCACCTGAGCACCATCCCCACCTGTCGCGCCCTCCGGGGGAAGCCCGCCATCAGCGCGATCTGACCGTAGGTAGCCACCCTCCCCCGGGGAATGAGGGCCACCAGACTGAGGACGGCTTCCCGAAAGCCGCTCACCCCTTCCTCAGCGCCCGATGGGCCTCCTGCAAGGGCACCCGGGCCCCGAAGCCCCCCTCGTAACTGTGCCAATAGCCCAGGTCATCCTCGGGATAGGCCCAGCACCAGTAGCCGTCCCCAGAATCGAAGTCCACCAGCCAGAGCCCCTTCACCTCCGGGCCCAGGTCCTGGACAGCATCGGACCAAGCGGTCACCAGGGCATCCAAGCGCTCCCGAAGGGAGTCGACCCGACGCTTGTCTCCACGGTCTTCCGCCTCCTCCATCTCCTCGGAAAGGCTGGCGGCCAGCTCAAACACGGGTCGCGTAAGGGACTTGACCTTGGGCATCGCTTCCCGGGCTTCTTCAAGGGTGAAAACTCGCTTCATTTCAGCCTCCCGGGATCCCGCATAATCATTGGATGCTCACTGCGCCCGCTCCGTCCTCTATCGACACGCAGAACCGCTCCTTGAAAGCGGTACTGGTGGTAGCCGGAGAGGCCTCCGGGGACCTTCACGGCGCCGAGATCCTGAGGGAACTCAAGGCCCTGCAGCCCGACCTGCGGATCGTGGGCATCGGAGGAGAGGGCATGAGCCCCTTCATGGATCGAAAATTGGCGGATGTCCGGGACCTGGGGGTGGTGGGTTTCGTGGAAGTGATCCGGCACTATCCGGCCATCCGCCGCCTCTACCACCAGCTGCTCCAGGTGGCCGACCAGGAGGATATCGGCGCGGTCCTTACCATCGACTACCCGGGCCTGAATCTGAAGCTGGCCCAGGCCTTGCGGAAACGACGGCCTGGAATCCGCCTGCATCATTTCGTCTGCCCCCAGGTCTGGGCCTGGAAAGCCGGGCGCATCCCCATGATCGGCCGGACCCTGGATGCCCTCTACTGCCTTTTCGACTTCGAGCCCCGGCTCTTCGAGGACTTCCCGGTGGAGGCCCTTTGGATCGGCAACCCCCTGGTTGAGAAGGTGAAGCCCGAGCTTTCCCGCGACGCATTCTTCCAGCAGAGCGGCCTGGACCCCTCACGCCCCCTGGTGGCCCTCCTGCCGGGCAGCCGCTGGGGCGAGGTGCAGCGACTCCTGCCGGTGATGGTGGAGATGGTGCGACGTTGGCAGGACCCCGGCACCCAATGGGTGCTCCCGGTGGCCAATACCCTGAGCGACGACTTGATCCAGGCGCATATCCGGGGGACGTCCATCCGCCCCGTCCGGGATCTGGGCTATGCGGCTCGGGCCTATGCGGACGCCGCCCTGGTCTGCTCCGGCACCGCCACCCTGGAGACCGCCCTACTGGGCACGCCCTTCGCCATCCTCTACAAGCTCCATCCCCTGAGCTACGCCCTGGCCAAACTACTGGTCCGGGTCAAGCACTTCGGGCTGGCCAATATCGTGGCTGGCCAGGAAGTGGCTCCCGAACTCCTGCAGGGCCAGGTCAGTCCCGAGGCGCTGGAACGGGAACTCAAGCGGCTCCTGGACCCGACGCTCGCCCCCGGCATCCGATCCAGCCTGGCGGCCCTACGGAGCCGCCTCGGGGAGCCCGGAGCCGCCAAGCGGGTGGCAACACACTTTTTGGAATCGATCCCGAAGGCTTAGCTTTTTCACGTAATAAATAATTAATTATTTATTATACTCAGGCTGATGCGCGTAGCTTCGCTATTTATCCTGCCTATCCTGCCTATCCTGTTAAAAAGCCTTAAACAGGATGAACAGGATAGGCAGGATAAAATATGATTAATTATTTTTATACCCATGTCCCCTGAACCACGAAAGGCGTGCCGACCCGCTCCCTGCCGTAAACAACCTGGACGCACCCCCATACGCGATCAGGGCAGGCTTGATATCCAAGCCCGGCCTACCGTCAGAACCGGTAGCTGAGCCCGGCGGAAATGCTCGCGGCGTTGAGGCCGGATTCGGGGGAGCTGAAGTGTCCCCGGAGTTCGGCATCCACGCTGGGGCTCAGACGGTAGCCGAAGCCCGCACTGCCTCCCCAGCGGACGGTCCGGGTGGAGGTGCCCGAGCGGGTCAATTCCCAGCCGTAGGCCCCCACACCAGCCACCAGGTATGGCCCCAGGAGGTTGGCCTCTTCATCGGGCCGGAGGAACTTGATCCCCTCCACATCGAAGTGGAAGACCCGGGCCCGGGTGTCCTCGGTCAGGCCACCGCTGAGCCCCTTGCCGAAGATGTCCATCCCTCCTACCAGACGCACGGCGTAGCCATCCTCCAGCTGATGCTCCACGAAGACGCCGAGGCCCATGCCGAAGTTGCCGAAATTGTCCTTGAGGTCCCCGATCGGGTAGTTAATGCGTGCCTGGACCCCCATGTTCTTGGGGTTGGCATCCTGGGCCCCCAGGGCCAGGGCAAGGACAGGGCAGAGCCAGAGAGCAGGGCGCATGGTCAACCTCGGTAGCTTGAAACCACCCTATCCCAGCTCCCCTGGGCCTTCAAAATCAATTCCGCCACGGAACGGAAAACCCCGTGACCACCGCTCACCGGCGCCACGAAATGACAGGTCTCCAGGACCTCGGGCACGGCGTCCGCGGGACAGCAGGCCAGCCCGACCCGGCTGAGGATCGGAAGGTCCGGCAGATCGTCTCCCAGATGGGCCACCTCGTCAGGTCGGAGTCCGTACTTGGCGCAGAGCTGTTCCAGAATCGGAAGCTTGGCCAGATGGCCCGCAAAGCAGTCCACCACCTGGAGGGCTTCAGCTCGCTTGAGGGTGGCCGGCGAATCCAACCCAGATATGAAGGCCACGGGAATATCGCATTTCTGCAGCCACTTGATGGCCGCCCCGTCCCGGACATTGAAGGATTTCGTGTGCCCGATCTCCAGCCCGAAATGAAGGGAGCCGTCCGTGAGGACTCCGTCCACGTCGGTGCAGACCAGGCGGATTTGGCGGGCGCGAGCGAGAAGGCTTTGCATGGGGAGAGTTTAGCGAATGAAAGGGGACCTGTTCTGAACTTTACCCTTGCAGAGTCATTCAACCGTATTACCATTTGGTTGTTGAGGCATTCCATGAAGCCCCCCATGACCAATCCCATGATCGAAGAAGTGAGCGAACTCTTTGCAGCGCTTGGAGATGCTTCGCGCCTCAAGATCCTCCGGTCCCTGTTGGAGGCCGGCGAGCCCCTCAGCCAGGGGGCCTTGGCTGAGGCCGCGGGCCTCTCCCAGGCCAATGCGAGCAAGCACTTGGCCTGCCTGACCCGCGTGGGACTGGTCACCCGGGAACCCCAGGGAAATAGCGTCTTTTTCAAGCCAGTCCTGCCCCTCGTCGAAGATATCTGTGGGCTCGTCTGCGGACATGTCAGCGAGCGGGTTCGTAGCACCTATAAGGCCTTGGGCTAGTTTTTTTGTGGGGGAGTATTCCTATATGGTTAATAAGATAAGTTTACTACTCCCCTTGGCGGCCATGTCTCTCCTGGCGGGAGAGCCCCTGTCCATCCAGGACGCCATCCGGCAGGCCTGGCGGGATCAGTCCGGCCTTCAGGCCGGTTCCGCCATGGTCGAACGAGCCCAGGCCGAGGCCAGGGCCCTCAAGGCGCTGGCCCTGCCCACCCTCGGCACCAGCGCGGGTCTCCAGAGGACGGATGAGCCGATGATGGTGTTCGGCACGAAACTGAACCAGGCCCGGATCAGCCAAGCGGACTTCATGCCGGACCGCCTCAACCACCCGGATGCCCTGACGGCCTTCGGGATGTCTGTGAATCTCAGCCAGCCCCTGTACGCCGGGGGCCGGATCCAGGCCGCCGGACGGGCGGGGGAGGCCATGGCCCGCTCGGAGGCCTCCCTCCAGACCCACCGCCAGCAGCAGGTGGCCCTGGGGGTGGTCCAGGCCTATTTCGGCACCCAGGCCGCCCGGCAGGGGCTGACCTATGCGGAGGACACCCTGCGCCAGGCCCAGGAGACTGAACGCTTCGTCCAGGCGCGGGTGGACCAGGGCCTGATGCTCAGATCCGAGGCCCTGCGGGCCAACGCCTTCCGGGCCCAGGCCGAGGCAGCACGGGCGGAAGCCCAGCAAAGGTTGGCTTCGGCGCAGTCGGCGCTGGCGCTGCTGACGGGGGCCCCCCTTCAAGACCCCGAACTCATTTCTGCCATCGATACTCCAATCACTGGAGATCACACAACCGCCTTGCGGCGGAGTGATCTCCTGGCAGCCTCCTTCCAGGTCCAGGCCGCCCGAGAGGGCCTCAAGGCCAGCCAGGGCAGCCTTCTTCCCGAGGTGGGCCTCACGGCCTCCTGGGGCACCGCCCGCTACACCTGGAACGGCGGAGGCACATGGACCAATCTCGGCATCGGCGCCAAGTGGACGATTTTCTCGGCCCCTGAGCGCCGCCGGGTTGAAGCGGCAAGGGCTTCCGAACGCGCCGCCGCCCTGAACCTCAAGTGGCAGGAGCAGCAGGCTTCCCGGGAGGCGGAAGAGGCCAAGCGAGCGGTGGAGACCGCCCAGGTGCGCCTCAAAGCGGCCCGGGAAGCGGTGGCCGCCTCCGAATCCGTGCGCACCCTCCGCCAGGCCCGCCACCGCGAGGGCCTCCTGTCCCTGGTGGAAGTACTGGACGCCGAGAGCGGCCTCTCGGGCGCCCGGGCCCTCCTCCTCGCCAGCCAACTGGATCTCCGCATCAGCCAAGCCCAACTCGCCCTTGCCCTGGGCCAGCCCATCGAAGGAGTGCAGCCATGATTACAAGCCATGAATCAATGGATAGGTGCGGATCAGGAAAAGACACTTCCACCACCAAGGCACCAAGGGCACCAAGGAATCACAAAGGTGCCAACTTGAGCCTTTCTGAAGGCGGTAGGAGGGCCGAAGGGGATCTCACACAGAGCTGCGGAGAGGGCGTTTTCGACCCAGCGCGGTGTTCTGGCGAGCCCCGCAAAGCGGGGACACGCGGGCAAGCCCGCGTGTGTCCAGGAGGGGTGGGGCAGGCCTTGGAGAGCATGCGCTCCGCTGCCTGCCCCACCCCTTCTGGACCTAGCCAGAACACCTGGAGGCGAGGGATTCCTTTCTTCGTGCCCCTTAGTGCCCTTGGTGCCTTGGTGGTGGAATTTCAGCATTTGCGGTGGAAGCCCCTGATCATTGCTGGCGTCCTCGCCTCAGGACTCGCCTGTCAGCGCCGCGAGCAGTCCGAACCCGACACTTCAGGCCTTCCCACAGCCCGGGTCCAGCTCGTCCAGTCGGGCCCCACGGAGCAGCAGGGCTGGGTGGCGGGCACCCTGACCTCGACCCAGCGGGCCACCCTTTCCACCCGCATGGCCGCCTCCGTGCGGAAGGTCCACGTATCGGAGGGAGCCAAGGTCACCGCAGGCACCCTTCTGGTGAGTCTGGCGGACGATGACCTCCAGGGGGGCCTCAAGGCCGCCGAAGCGGGCCTGGCCGCCGCCAAGGCCCACCACCAGCGGATCAGCAACCTCGCCCAGCAGGGGGCGGCCACCCCCAGCGAACTGGAGATGGCCCAGAGCCAGCTGGCCCAGGCCCAGGCGGGGGTCTCTGGGGTCAAGGCCAACCTCGCCTTCACCCAGATCCGGGCGCCCTTCTCCGGCGTCATCCAGGCCCGACGGGTCAACGAAGGGGATTTCGTGGGACCCGGAGCACCCCTGGTGGAACTGGAGGGCCAGGGCGCCCTGGAGTTGACCGCTTCCCTTTCCGAATCCGAAAGCAAGGGCCTCCGGATGGGCCAGAAGCTCCCCTTCGAGGTGGAAGGGGTCCCAGGCCAGGCCGAGATCACGGCCCTGGCCCCCGGCGGCGACCCCATCTCCCACCGATCGGCCCTCCGGGCCCGGGTGCTGAAGGGCGGCCCGGCCATGCGCACCGGCAGCTTCGCCCGGCTGCTCCTGCCCACCCAGGCCCAGGCCGGGCCCAACACGCCCTTCGTGCCCCAGAGCGCCCTGGTGCAACGGGGCGAGCTGAACGGAGTCTTCGTGGCCAAGGACGGCAAGGCCCAGCTCCGCTGGCTCTCCCTGGGGGAACGCCAGGGGGATCGCTATCCCGTGCGGGCGGGCCTCCAACAGAACGAATCAATCATCAATAACCCCAGCACCCTCAAGGACGGCCAGCCCATCGAGGTGGCGAAATGATCGAAGAACTCAAGCTGGGCCTGGCGGGACGCCTCTCCAGGACCTTCCTGCGCAGCAAACTGACACCCCTCCTGGTGCTGGCCGCCCTGTTGCTGGGCTTCCTGGCGGTGGCCCTCACGCCCCGGGAGGAGGAGCCCCAGATCGTGGTGCCCATGGTGGACCTCTACGTCCCCTACCCCGGCGCCAGTCCCAAAGAGATTGAAAGCCAGGTCACCACGCCCCTGGAAAAGCGCCTCTGGGGCATCCCCGGAGTCGAATACATTTACAGCACCAGCCGGCCCGGCATGGCCCTCATTACCGTGCGGTTCAAGGTCAACGAGCCCCAGGAGCCGAGTCTGGTGAAGATCCACCAGGAGATCAGCGCTCACCCTGAGGTCCTGCCGGTCCAGGCCATGAAGCCCCTGGTGCGGCTCCAGACCATCGATGACGTCCCCTTCCTGGTGCTGACCCTCCATGGGGAGAACCAGAGCTCGGGCCAGCTCCGGGCCATGGCCGAGGAACTGGGCAAGGAGCTCTCCCACGTGCCGGACACCGCCCAGGTGAAGGTTGTCGGGGGCGCCCGCCGGGTGGTGCGCATTGAGCCCGATCCGGACCGGCTGCGCAGCCTGGGCCTCTCCCTGGCCGAACTCCAGCCCGCCCTCATGGCCGCCGATGCCCAGCTCCCCGCCGGTGCCCTGGTGGACCGGGGCCAGCGAACAGTGCTCGAAGGTACGGATTTCATGCTGGACTCCTCCGAGATCAAGCGCCTGGTGGTGGCGGTGCGCAACCAGCGCCCCATCTACCTGGGAGACGTGGCCACGGTCACGGATGGTCCCGAAGCGACCCCGCCCCTGGTGGCCTACGGATCCAAGGGCTCCTTCCAGAGCGCGGTGAGCCTGACCCTCTCCAAGCGGGCCGGCACCAACGCCACGGCCCTGGCCGAGAAGGTCCTGGCCAAGGTGGAGGCCCTTCGGGGCGGCCTGGTCCCCCGGGAACTCCAGCTCACCGTCACCCGCAACTACGGTGAGACCGCCGGGGAGAAGTCCAACGAACTCATCGAGCACCTCCTGATCGCCACCCTCAGTGTCATCGCCCTCATCGGCATCGCCATGGGCTGGCGGTCCGCGGTGGTCGTCGGTGTGGCCGTCCCCGTGACCCTGGCCCTCACCCTGCTCCTCACCTACCTCCTGGGCTATACCCTGAACCGGGTGACCCTCTTCGCGCTGATCTTCTCCATCGGCATCCTGGTGGATGACGCGATTGTGGTGGTGGAGAACATCCATCGCCACATGCACCTTCCTGGTCAACACAAGTCCTTCGCCCGCATCGTGGTGGAGGCGGTGGACGAGGTGGGCAACCCCACCATCCTGGCCACCTTCGCGGTCATCGCCGCCATCCTGCCCATGGGCTTCGTCCGGGGCATGATGGGCCCCTACATGCGCCCCATCCCGGTGGGAGCCTCCCTGGCCATGATCTTCAGCCTGGCCATCGCCTTCATCATCAGCCCCTGGGCCGCCATGAAGGTCTTCAAAAAGGAGGGCCACGCCGCCGAGACCGCTGCAGTCGAGACCAAACCCGAGGATTGGAGCACCCGTCTCTACCGCAGGGTCATGGAGGGTCTGCTGCTGAAGCCCAGGGTCCGCCTGGCCTTCTTCGCGGGGGTGCTGGTGCTCTTCGCGGCGGCCTGCTCCCTGGTGGGCTTGGGGTGGGTGAAGGTGAAGATGCTCCCCTTCGACAACAAGTCGGAATTCATGGTGCAACTGGATCTCCCGGCGGGCACCCCCCGGGAGGACGCCATGGCCGCGGCCCAGACCCTGGCCCGGCGCCTCATGCAGGAGCCCGTCGTCAGGGATGTGCAGGTCTACGCCGGGGATCCGGCCCCCTATACCTTCCTGGGGATGGTGCGCCACAGCTTCCTCCGCCAGGAGGCCGAGATGGCCGATATCCAGGTCAACCTCGTGCCCAAAGGCGACCGCAAGGAACAGAGCCACGCCATCGTGGTGCGGCTGCGCCCCGAACTCCTGAAGCTCCCCCTGCCCGCAGGCAGTCGCATGAAACTGGTGGAGATCCCGCCGGGGCCCCCGGTGATGGATACCCTGGTGGCCGAGGTCTACGGCCCCACCGAGGCCGAGCGGGAGCGCCTTTCCCGGGAAATCCTGGGGGCCTTCAATTCCGTGGATGGCGTGGTGGATGTGGATTCCACCCTCAATCCCACGGCCCCCAAGGTCAGTCTGGTGCTGGACCGGGAAAAGGCCGCCCTCCATGGCGTCGCCCCCAATCACGTCGTCCAGACCCTTTACCTGGCGGGCCAGGGCCATGAGCTGGGCACCTTCCACGTCCTGCGGGGGGCCAGCCAGGTGCCGGTGATCCTGCAACTGCCGGAGACCGCCCGGCAGCGCCTGGACAGCCTCCTCCAACTCACGGTCCCCGGTGCCCGGGGTGCGGTGCCGGTGTCCGAACTCGTGAAGGTTGAGCAGGGCTCCGAGAACGCCGCCATCTTCCACAAGAACCTGATGCCCGTGCAATACGTCTTCGGGGACCTGGCTGGCACCATCGAAAGCCCGGTCTATGCCCTGGCGGCCCTAAACAAGAAGATCGACGCCCTCAAGGGCACGGACGGCAAGCCGGTCGCCCGCCTGGGCCTGGCCCACCCGGAGAACACCGAGAACCTGATCATGAAGTGGGATGGGGAGTGGCACATCACCCTGGAGGTCTTCCGGGATCTGGGCCTGGCCTTCGCCGCCGTGCTGGTGCTGATCTTCGTGCTGGTGGTGGGCTGGTTCGAGAGCTTCACGGTGCCCTGGGTCATTCTGGTACCCATTCCCCTCTCCCTCATCGGGATCATCCCCGCCCATGGGCTCCTGGGGGCCTTCTTCACCGCCACCAGCATGATCGGCTTCATCGCCGGGGCGGGCATCATCGTGCGCAACAGCATCATCCTCGTGGACTTCATCGAGCTGAAGCTGCGGGAAGGGGCCACCCTTGAGCACGCCGTGGAAGAGGCGGGCGTGGTGCGCTTCCGCCCCATGCTCCTCACGGCCGCCGCCGTAATGGTGGGCTCCTCCGTCATGCTGGCGGACCCCATCTTCCAGGGCCTCGCCATCAGCCTGATGGCGGGCGAGGTGGCCGCCACGGTGCTTTCCCGCCTCGCGGTACCGGTCCTCTACTACCTCGTGGCCCGTCGGGGCCGGGCCGAGGAGCTTCGTCGCCAAGGCCTCGAAAAAGCATCCAATGAATAGGAGAAACGCCATGAACGCCGATCGAATCATTCACACCTTCGCGGGCACCCTCATCCTCGCCAGCTTGGCCCTGGCCCACTGGCACAGCCCCTACTGGCTCTGGCTCACTTTCTTCGTCGGCCTGAATCTTTTCCAGAGCGGACTGACCAATTGGTGCCTGGGGACCCGCATCCTGGCCCGGCTGGGTGTACCCAAGGACGGGGCCTGCGGGCTATAGTGATGCTCATGACCCACTCCCCCGTGCTCAAAACCACTCTGCTCGCCTGCGGCCTGCTCCTGCTCGCAGCCTGTGCCCCAGGCGCCCCAAAGGGCCCTACCTCCGGCCCAACGGCGGTCCAACACCTGACCGGAACCACGTTCGATGCCCTGGCCAGCCAGGACAAGCCGCTCCTGGTGGATTTCTGGGCTCCCTGGTGCGGTCCATGCCGTACCCAGGGCCCCATCCTGGAACAGGCCGCCAGCCAGATCGGCGACCGTGCCGTGGTGGGCAAGGTGAACGTGGATGAGGAGGCAGCCCTGGCCAAGCGCTTCGGTATCCGGGTCATCCCGACCCTGATCGTCTTCAAGGGTGGCCAGGAGGTCCAGCGTTTCACCGGAGTCCAGCAGGCCGAGACCCTCGCCAAAGCCGTCGGGAACTGATCGTGCTGTACTCCGCCATCCGGATCATCGTCCTCGCCTTCCTGGCCCTTTTTGTTCTGCGTATTCTCCTGGGCGTATTCCGTCGGATCAGTGGGAGCCTGAGCATGGATGAGCTGAACGAACTGAAGCGCAGAAATGCCCTGGTGCTGGACGTGCGGACCAGGGCCGAATACGCCGATGGCCACGTGGCCGGAAGCCTCAACATCCCGCTGAATGAATTGCAGGAACACCTGGGGGAGCTCGACCGCACGCGCCCCATCCTGACCTGCTGCGCCAGCGGCGCGCGAAGCGCCCAGGCAAAGCGGATCCTGGAGTCGGCCAATTTCCCCATGGTTTACAATGTTGGCCCCTGGAGGAATGCGAGATAAGCCCACTGCCTCCAACCCCTGGTGAACATTTTTTCAAAAAAACCACTGAGGATTTTTCTCAGCCTGCCGATGACTTGTAGGTAGTCCACCACCCCAGCAAGAGAGGCTTTCAATGGAGATCACCCGCACAGGCGCGACCGCACTCAATCCTGCGATGGATAGAACCCTTGAGCCCAGAAATACCGCCCAGGCGAAAAAGGCTGCCGCTGACACCGGAAGCACCGTCGACGAAAAGACCGAGGCCACTAGTGATGCCTCCAGCCTGAAGTCCTTTGCCTATGGCGCCCTGGACCTCGACAAGCCCGAGACCCAGGCCAAGGAGACGGACGGGGCCTACACCGCCGGAAAATGGCTGGGCGCCGCCGCCAAAGTTGGCGCAGTCATCTCAATGCTGGCCTAGCTCCTCATCCACTAACCTGGCGCCCTTGCCTGTCCAGGAAGCTCCACGCAAGGATTCGGCTCTTTTTCTGTCCCTGGGCCATCTCGATGGTCTGGACTTCCAGGGCTCCAACCTTTCTTAGGGCTGCCTGCAGACCCGGAAGGGTGGCTGACTTTGAAACCAGGGCAGTGAACCAGAGGCAGAGTCTGGGCAGATCCGCACTTTCTTCGATCATCCGCCGAAGGAAAGCCCCTTCTCCACCCGGACACCAGAGTTCGGCGCCCTGTCCGCCGAAATTCAGGGTCGGAGCCTTCTTGCCTGGAACTTCGCGGCCCAGGTTGCGCCATTTCCGCTGGGTGCCTTCCCTCGCCTCGGCGGCCGAGGCGTGGAAGGGCGGGTTGCACATGGAAAGGTGGAAGCCTTCCCCGGGTTGGACCACCCCACTGAAGATCCGATCGGGCGAAGGCTGTTGCCGCAGCTCGACGGCCTCACAAAGTCCGGGATTGGCCTGGAGTACCCGCCGCGCCGAAGCCAGGGCCCTGGGATCAATATCTGTGCCCACATAGCTCCAGCCGTATTCGCGGTTGCCCAGGATCGGATAGATGCAGTTGGCGCCGGTGCCGATATCCAGGACCCGGATGGAGCGCCCCTCGGGCACCTTCCCCCCGTTCCCGCTGGCCAGGAGATCGGCAAGTTGATGGATGTAGTCCGCCCGACCCGGGATGGGGGGACAGAGATACTCAGCGGGAATCTCCCAGCCCTCGACACCGTAATAGTGCACCAGCAGAGCCTTGTTCAGGGCCCGGACAGCCCGGGGATTGGCGAAATCAATGGACAAATCCCCGTAGGGGTTCGGGGCCACGAAGGTGGCCAGCTCCGGACAGCACTGCACCAGGGCCGGGAAATCGTAGCGGCCCTGATGGCGGTTGCGGGGATGCAGGCCCTCGGGTCGCTCCTTGGAGCCACCCTTCCGTGGTGATGTCTGTGGTCCTTTTCCCATGCCTGAGCGGTTCCTCTGCGAAGCCATCCAGTATGGGGTGTATGGGCCCCCTGCGGCAGAGGAGTCTAAATGATGCCCTGGGC
The DNA here is from genome assembly GCA_017859955.1 of Holophagaceae bacterium. Classification (GTDB taxonomy): domain Bacteria; phylum Acidobacteriota; class Holophagae; order Holophagales; family Holophagaceae; genus Holophaga. The sequence goes on along the minus strand of JAFNAB010000024.1, from coordinate 16,187 downwards.
CAGCATGGCTTCGGCCACCTTGACGAAGCCCGCCAGGTTGGCACCATTCACATAGCTCACGGTCCCATCAGCCCGGAGGCCGTAGTGGCAGCATGCCTCGTGGATGTCACGCATGATGCCCTGGAGTCGCGCATCCACTTCTTCCCTGGACCAGCAAAGCCGCATGGCGTTCTGACTCATTTCCAGACCGGAGGTGGCCACCCCCCCGGCATTGCTGGCCTTGCCCGGGACATAAAGCACGCGGTTGTCCTCGAAGAGCTTCACCGCCTCGGGCGTGCAGGGCATGTTCGCGCCTTCCGCCACACACTGAACCCCCTGCTTGAGCAGGAGGGCGGCATCACTGCCGTCCAACTCGTTCTGAACGGCGCAGGGCAAGGCCAGGTCCACCGGCACCTGCCAAGGGCGGACGCCGGCGAGGAATCGGGCATCGCTCACACGCCTGGCGTAGTCGGCCACCCTCCCCCGCTGCTGGTTCTTGACCTCCATGAGGATGGCCAGTTTCTCGGACGTGAATCCGGTCTCATCCAGAATGCTGCCACTGGAATCCGACACCGTCAGCACCCTTGCCCCCAGGGCCAGGGCCTTGGCCACAGCCCCCTGGGCCACATTGCCGGATCCCGAGACACTCACCCGCAGACCCTCGATGTCTCGTCCCCGGGTCTTGAGCATCTCCTGGGCAAAGTAGACCACTCCGTATCCGGTGGCTTCCGGGCGGATCAGGGAACCCCCATAGCTCAAGCCTTTGCCCGTGAACACACAGTCGGCCCGGTTGCTCAGCTTCTTCATCATGCCCGTCATGAAGCCGACCTCACGGCTGCCGACGCCGATGTCGCCCGCGGGAACGTCCGTATCGGCACCCACATGGCGGAAGAGTTCGCTTACGAAGGCTTGGCAGAAGCGCATTACCTCTCCCTCGCTCTTGCCCTTGGGATCAAAGTCCGAGCCCCCCTTGCCGCCCCCCATGGGCAGGGTGGTGAGCGAATTCTTGAGGGTCTGCTCAAAGGCCAGGAATTTCAGGATGGATAGGTTGACCGAGGGGTGGAATCGGAGCCCCCCCTTGTACGGGCCGATGGCGGAGTTGTGCTGGATGCGGTACCCGCGATTGACCTGAACCTCCCCCCGATCGTCCACCCAAGCGACCCGGAACATGATGACCCGCTCGGGCTCGACAAAACGCTCCAGCAGTCCCTGCTCCGCGAACCTGGGGTTTTCCTGAATGAAGGGCCACAGGCTCTCCGCCACTTCCGTAACAGCCTGAAGAAACTCCGGCTGGCCGGGGTTCCGTTCGGAAACGCTCCCCAGGAAACGTGCAAGCGAATGGTAGCTCACGGCTTGCCCCCCATGAAGGTGGACTCATCACCCAGCCCTTGCCGCGCCGGGACACGACCCATTACAACTATAAATATGTGAACTTTTATAGAGTCGGCAAGCCCAACAAAGACCTGACCTTTCCCCGGCCGCGTCCTAGAGCTTGAGCAGGTAGAGGGCGGCGTCTTCCCCATCGCGATAGTAGGAGCGGCGCAAGCCCTGGAACTGCCAGCCCTCGCCTTCATACAGGGTCCTGGCACCCGCGTTGGAAACCCGGACCTCCAGGTGAGCCTCCTGGATCCCCAATTCGCGCAGGCCCCGGACGGAGGCCCGCAGAAGGGCGCGGCCGATACCCTCCCGTCGAGAGGTGGAATCGACAGCAATCCGAAGGAGCTCCGCCTCCCCCAGGGAGGGGTAGGCTGACCACCGGGCAAAGCCCTGCTCGCCACTGACCCATAGCAGTTCATGTTCTGACATGGGGCCCCAGGCTTGATGGAAGCATACCTTCTCGAGGTTCTCCACCCAGGCCGGAAGCTCCGAACCGGGCCCCAGAGGCAGGATCCGAGTCACCGGGCCACACCCTGGCGAAGCGCCTCAGAAAGATGCACGGAAGCCGCCGGGAAGTTCACCTCGGCATCGGTCTCCCTCAGGTAGAAGGGGATCAAAGGGGACTCGGGAGCCTGTCCCGACCGCTCCCGACAGAGGGTCACCAGCCCCTGCAGGGTCGCTTCGCCCTCATCCGGCACCTCGATGGGGCAGGGGCCGAGGACGGCCTCCAGGGCCGGCCTGAAAGCCTGGGGTGCCCACCAGGGAAGTGCCCCGATCTGCTCCGGCAGGGCCGCGATGGGGCACCTTTCGCCTTCGGTCATGGCAGCTTTGTCCCATTTCTGTACAAAGGCCTCCCGGCGCTGGCCATCCAACAGGATCCAGATCGGGCTTGAAACCCCCGCCAGTCGGAGGGTCCGGGCCCGTAACTCGAAGGCCGAAAAGCCCCAGCTGGGGATCCCCGTGAGGGCCAGGCCTTCAGCGGTGGCCACGCCGATCCGCAGGGCCGTGAAGCCCCCGGGCCCTACACATGCAGCCACGCCCCTGAGTTGCCCCGGGACCGCACCGGCCTCCGCCATCAACTCATCCACAACCGGAATGAGGGCATGGCTATGGCTGTACCCCTGCCCAACCGGAATCCGCCTGGTCCAGGCCCGATCACCCGCCACCAGGGCCAGGTGCAACAGCTCCGTGGTGGAATCGATACCCAGGATCATGGTCGTCTCCAACGCGAAAAGGCGGCCCCACGGATGCGGGAACCGCCTTGGGCCATTCAGGCGAAGGGATCAGACGTTCTTGACGACCTTGCCAGCCTGGAGGCAGGAGGTGCAGACGCGGATGCGACGGGGCACACCATTCACCAGGGCACGCACGCTCTGGAGATTGGGATTCCAGCGGCGGTTGGTGATGTTGTTAGCGTGGGACACGTTGTGTCCGAACTGGGGCTTCTTTCCGCAAACTTCGCACTGACGGGACATAGTGACCTCTCGAAACCGGGTACGGCGACATCAAAGGAGGATTAGTTTAGCAAATTTTCCAAGGATCACAAGGTCTAATCCTGACTGGTGCCACCCAGCCGTATAACGAGCACCTCCCCACTTAGGGGGCTATGCCGTATGCCAGGGCCCCTGGCGCGTTTCTAGGCATGACGTCCCAAGGATTCAACGGTAATATATGAGATTCGGCCCGGCCAAAGGCATAGTCCAGGCCCCTGACCCAGCCACCGATGCGCTTCTGCGCACCATTTAGAGGTTCCACATGTCCCACTCCACCAAACCCGGCAACCCCGCCGTCATCGGCCTCACCGGATTCGGCGTCACGACCTTTGTGCTGCAGCTCCACAACCTCGGCCTCTGCGGCCTCGGCCCCGTCTTCGCGCTGGGACTGGTCTTCGGCGGCGCCGCCCAGTTCTGGGCCGGTCTCCAGGAGCTCAAGATCGGCAATCACTTCGGCGCCTGCGCCTTTGTCGGCTATGGATCCTTCTGGATCAGCCTGATCCTGATCCTCCTCTCTGGGCGCTTCAACATCTTCCCCGCCCAGCCCCATGACCTGCTCTGGTTCCTGGTGGCCTACACCATCTTCACCGCCATCCTCTGGGTCTGCGCCCTCAAGATCTCCAAGAACTTGGCCGTGGTATTTACCCTGCTGCTGCTGGGCTTCATCTTCCTGGACCTGGACCACATGGGCATCGAAGTCTTCAAGAAGATCGCCGCCATCGACCTGATCCTCTGTGCCGGCGCTGCCATTTACGGGGCCGCCAAGCTCTTCTACACCGACATTTTCTGCCAGGGCGAGTGCGCCAAGCACTGAGAATCCCTCCGAGTTGTAGGATGATGGAAACGCGGCTTCGGCCGCGTTCTTTCATTTAATGGGGATAAGCATGGGTGTGATGATGGGGGCCAGGCTGGATCGTCTCGCGACCTGGTTCAACCAGTTCGGTTGGGCCAAGGTGGAGAAACTGCTCTTGGTCCTGGTGACCTGCCTCATTTTCCTATGGGCCATCAGCCTGGTGTCCAGGGCCGTCCGCAAGGCGGTGGACGATGGTGATGAAGCCGTGACCACCGAAGCCGAGCGTCGCGCCGAGACCCTGGGTTCGGTCCTCAAGAACGCCGCCCGGGTCCTGGCAGTGATCTTCTTCCTGCTCATGATGCTCCAGGAATTCGGGGTCAACATCCAGCCGCTCCTGGCGGGATCGGCGGTGGCTGGCGTCGCCCTGGGCTTCGGCGCCCAGGCCCTGGTCAAGGACGTCATCGCGGGATTCTTCCTGCTCTTGGAGAACCAGTTCGCGGTCGGCGACATCATCGCCCTGGACGAACGCACCAGTGGCACCGTCGAACGAATGACCCTCCGGATCACCATGATCCGGGACAGCGAGGGTCGGGCCCACTACCTTCCCAACGGAGCCATCACCAAGGTCACAGTTCTGAGCAAGAACTTCGCCCGGGCACTGGTAGACGTGGAACTGAGCAACGATGCCGATGTGGACCGGGCCATGGAGGTCCTGCGCGACCTGGGGGTCCAGATCGCCCGCGACATGCCCACCCAGGCCGTTGAGGCCACCAAGGTGCTGGGCATCGAGAGCATGAACGCCAGCGGCTGCACGATCCGGACCCTGACCAAGACCGCTCCCGGTGCCCAGTGGGACGTTGCCCGGGAGTTCCGCCGCCTCATTTTGGCCCGCTTCCGAGCGGAAGGCCTCTCCATGGCCCTTCCCCAGCGGGTGGTCTGGAATCGCAGCGACGGGGTCAGCACAGAGGTCGGACAGTCCGAGGACTGATCCCCAGAAGCCCCGCCCCGACAGGCGCTTTCGCGAAAAACTTGTAATGAGAATGAGTCTCATTACAATATTTCTATGTCAAAACGAAACCCACATCCCAAGACCACCAGCCTGCAGATTGATATCCATGCCTTCATCGAGAGTTTCGTGAGCACTCTGGAGGCCAAGGATTCCTATACCGCCGGACACAGCCAGCGAGTCTCCGATCTGGCGGCCTCCCTGGCCCACGAACTCCGCCTTCCCCCTTCGGAAGTCTCGGCAATCCATATTGCCGGCGACCTCCACGACATCGGCAAAGTGGGCATCCCGGACGGCATCCTCCTAAAGAGCGGACAACTCACCCCCGCCGAATACCAAGTCATCCAGACCCATTCCGTCATCGGCTTTGACATTCTGAAACGGGTCAAGGGGCTCGAGGAAGTGGCCCGCATGGTCCGCCACCACCACGAGCGTTACGACAGCCGCGGCTATCCCGACGGCCTGGAGGGAGAGGCCATACCCCTGGGAGCTCGCATCCTGGCCATCGCCGATAGTTTTGATGCCATGACCAGCAACCGGACCTACCGCCCAGTCAGGAGCCCTGATGCAGCCCTTGAAGAACTTTGGCGGGAGCGCGGGAAGCAGTTCGATCCCTATCTGGTGGCATGCTTCTGCGGCCTGCTCCAGTCCTGCGCCCTCCCGGCCTCCGCCTAGGGTCAGCCCAGGAGTTCCACCAGGGTCTCCACCGCCTCCTGGATTCGCGCTGGCGGGGTGGCCAGGGGCGGCATGAGGTAGAGGCAGTCCCCCATGGGGCGAACCAGAAGCCCATGGTCCAGGGCACGACGGTGGAATTTCCACCCGAACCGCTCCTCCACGTGGTGGGGTTGGCCGGTGCGGGGGTCCACCATCTGACAGGCGGCGATGCAGCCCAGGGTGCGGGCACGGCGGATCGCCGGGTGACCGGCCAGGCCCTGCCACGCTTCCCGCATGGCGCCAGCAAGGGCATGGGCTCGGGCCATGACCGGCTCCTCATCGAAGAGACTCAGGTTGGCGCAGGCCACCGCACAGGCCAGGGGATTGGCCGTATAGGTGTGCCCATGGAAGAAGGTCTTCCATTCGGTGTAGTCCCCCCAGAAGTGCTGGTACACGGCATCGGAGGTCCACGTAAGAGAGAGGGGCAGAGCCCCGTTGGTGAGGCCCTTGGAGAGACAGAGGAAGTCCGGCACCACACCGCACTGATCCAGGGCCAGGAAGCTGCCGGTGCGGCCGAAGCCCGTCATCACCTCATCCAGGATCAGGTAAATCCCGAAGCGATCGCACTGGAGACGGATTTCCTGGAGCAGCTCCGGGGCCCAGAAGCGCATGCCACCAGCCCCCTGCACCAGGGGCTCGGCAATGAAGGCCGCCATGGTCTCGCCATGAGCCTCAAAGAAGGCCTTGACCCCAGCCCGGCCGGTTTCCAGAGTTCCGGTCGCCTCCCCGCCAAGCTCACGCCTCGGGTCCTCCGGTACGGCGAAGCGGTCGCAATGAAGGAGGAGCGGCCGGAAGACCCCCGTCAACCAGTTGTCCAATTCACCAACTCCCACCGCCCCCAGGGTGTCGCCATGGTAGCCCTCCCTCAGGGCGCCGAAGCGGACCCGACTGGCCCTGCCCTGCTGGATCTGAGCCTGAAAGGCCATCTTGAGAGCGATCTCCACCGCCGTGGACCCGTTATCCGAGAAGAAACAGCGAGTCATGGCCTGGGGCAGGCGCGGACGCAGCCGGGCCACCAGTTCCAGAGCCGGTTCGTGGGTGAAACCCGCGAACATCACGTGATCCAGCTTGGCGGCCTGCCGCTCCAGGGCGCCCAGGATCCGGGGATGGCCATGGCCGTGCAGATTGCACCACCAGGAGGAGATGCCGTCCAGCACCCGGCGCCCGTCCCCCAGCAGAAGATCCACCCCCTCAGCGCCCACCACAGGGACCGGCGGATCCTCCAGGTGCTCCTTCATCTGGGTGAAGGGGTGCCAGACGTGGGCCAGATCAAAGGCCACGCGATCGGACCATTCGGAGGGAAGCAGGTGGTTCATGGTAACTCCGGCGGCCACAGCGACTGCAAAGAGACAGTTTAGCGGAAGCAGCCAAGCCTCGACGCGAGGCTCAGAGAACTTCCACCGGCATCGGCAGGAAACGCCTCAGCACGGCCGCATTCTCCTCGGCAGCCTCGAAGGCCCTGTCCACGCCGGGGTTCAGGAAGACCGCAGGCAGGATCCAGCCGCGGCTCAGGAGGGCTTCGCAGGTGAGCAGAAGGTGGTTCAGGGTCCCTAGCCCCCCCCGACCCACCACCACCGCGGGAATCTTCAACCCCGTCGCCCAATCTATGAACTTTTCATCATTACCCACAGGAACCATGACCCCACCCGCTGGCTCAAGCAGGAGGCGGACACCTGGATCAACGGGACGCTTGACCCAGGCCGCCATGGACTCCAGATCCAGGAGTTTCCCCTCTTTCTCGGCTGCGGCCAGGGGCGAGAGGGGGGCCCGAAGGATGATCCCGGTCTCGACGGTAATCCCGACTCCCCGCACCACCGGCGCGTCAGCCTCGGGGTCCTCTTCGTCCACCACTCCGGTCTGGAAGGGCTTGCGGTAGACCACGGGCCCAGCCTGGGCCCAGGCTCGGGCGATGCGGGCTGCCACGTGGGTCTTGCCCACGCCGGTGTCGGTCCCCAGCACCCAGAGTGGAGAGGGCAGATCCAGCAGATTCATAGCAGCTCCCGCAATGCCAGGACCAGAGCCTCCACATCGGCCTCCTCCTGGTGGGCTCCCGTTGTAATCCGCAGACGGGCGGTGCCCTCCGGGACGGTGGGAGGACGCACGGCCCGGATGTCGAAGCCCCGGTCCTGGAGCCCCCGCGCCACCCGGATCGCATCAGCATCCGACCCGATCACGATGGGCACGATGGGAGAGACACCTTCCGGCAGGGCCAGGGCTTCCCTCAGCCTGCGGGCGTGCCCCAGAGCCCGTTCCCGACGCCAGGTCTCGGTCCGGGCCAGATGCAGAGCCTCTAGAGAAGCGCCAACACTCGAGGGTGGCAGGGCCGTCGAGAAGATGAAGCCTCGGCATTGGTTCACCAGATGATCCCGCAGCAAGGGATCGCAGGCGACGAAGGCTCCGAAGGTGCCCAGGGCCTTCCCCAGGGTGCCCATGAGCAGGGGAACTTGGCCGTGAACCCCCTGGGTTTCTGACAAACCAGCCCCCGTGGCCCCCAGCAGGCCGGATGCATGGGCCTCATCCACCATGAGCAGAGCCCGGTGGCGGTGGCAGATATCCAGCAGGGCCGGCAGGTCGGCGATATCGCCGTCCATGCTGAAAACGGCATCGGTCACCACCAGGGCCAGGGCCTCCCGGCTGGCCCCCGCCATCCACCGATGGAGCTGGGTCTGGAGGTCCGCCAAGTCCAGGTGCCGATAGATGCCCAGGTGGGCTCCCCTCAGCTTGGCCATCCGGCATCCGTCCACGATGGAGGCATGGTTCAGGGCATCCGAGAAGACTGCGTCCCCCGGCTGGAGGAGGGACGGAATGACCGTGGCATTGCACTGGAAGCCAGTATTGAAAAGGAGGCAGGCGCCCTGCCCCTTCCAGAGGGCCAACTCCTTCTCCAGGTCGTCATGGAGGGGGCTCGTGCCCCGGAGGAGCCTGGAGGCTCCGGAGCCCGACCCAAAATTCCGGGCGGCCCTCTCCCCGGCTTCAGCCAGCCGGGGGTCCCGGCGCAGCCCCAGATAGTCATTGGAGGAAAAATCCAGGCCGACTGCGGGCTGAATGCTGCGGTTCCGGCTCCTGGAAACCCGCCCCCGGGCGCATTCTTCCAGGCGCTCTTGCCAGGGTTCTGGGATCCGAGGTGTTTTCACGGGAACCTTGAAAACCTGAAGACCACTTCAGGACGTAGGGAACAGTCTGCCCCTCCGTCCAGCTTAGGGCAATGATCCCCGCGGCCAAGACCCGGATGCTAGAATCCTGAATCCCCTCCCATCCAGGGCCCAGTTGAGGAAACAATGATTTACAGCAGCAGCGCCACCATTCAGGACCGTGTCAGCTTCATCCGCAGTGTCTACGCCTGGCTCATGGGCGGATTTCTTGTCGCGGGCGTTGGCGCCATGAGCGCCCCCTTCGCGGCTGCGATCCTCTTCCCGGTCCTGGGGCGCTTCTTCGTTCTGGCCCTGATCCTGGTCTTCTACGGGACCTTCTTCTGGGCCAACTCCGTCAGCCGCCGCCGCCCCCAGAACCGCTTCGCCTTCGCCGCCTTTACCTTCGTCGCGGGCATCCTGGCCGGTTTCGCCTCCATGGCCGCCATCCGACAGGGCGGCTTCGGCATTGTCGTGGCCGCCCTGGGCATGACCGCCGCCGATTTCCTGGTGCTGAGCCTCGTCGCCTTCGTTTCCAAACGCGACTTCGGCTTCCTGGGCGGCTTCATCACCACGGGCCTGGTCATCGCACTGGTGGGCTCCCTGATCGGCATCTTCCTCCATGTCGAAGTCCTGCACCTCCTGATCTCAGCCGTCATCGTCATCGCCTGCTCCGCCAAGATCCTCTACGACACCTCCCTCATGCTGCGCAGCGGCGAGACTGAAGATGCCGCAGGCTTCGCCCTCTCCCTCTTCGTCAGCCTCCTCAACATCTTTCTCTCCATCCTGCGCCTCCTCGGCGGCCGTCGGGATTGATCCACAACAGCCTCATAAAGGTCCGATCATGCTGAAACGCGCGCTCTTTCCCCTGCTCTCCCTGGCCCTCGTGGCGCAGACCACCGCTCCGACGGCCAAGAAGGAAAGCCCGGCCCCCAAGAAGGCCGTTGCTGCCCCCGCAGAGGATCCCATCCTGGCCCAGATCGGCAAGAAGGCAGTCCGCCAGTCCGATTTCGACGCCTTCCTGGAACTCGCGGTGCCTGCCCAGCAGCGCTCCCTGGTGAACGCCTCTCCCGAAATGAAGAACCAGTACCTCCAGCGTTTCCTGGACTTCAACATCCTGGCCGCCAAGGCCAAGCAGGAGAAGCTCGACGCCGACCCCAAATTCAAGAAGAAGCTGGCGCTGCGCGAACAGGAGACCCTGGTTCAGGAGCTGATGCTGCGCGATGGCGAAGCCCTGCAGAAGCAGGCCAAGCCCACGGACGAGATCCTGAAGGCCTACTTCGAGGGCCACAAGGACAAGTTCAAGACTCCGGACAAGTACTCGGTGCGCCACATTCTCATCGGCAGCAAGGAGAACCCCGGTGCCGAAGGCAAGGGCCTGAGCGACGAAGAGGCCAAGGCCAAGGCCCTCAAGGTGCTTGCGGAACTCAAGGGTGGCAAGAAGATCGAAGATCTCGCAAAGGAATACTCCGATGATCCCGGTAGCAAGGACAAGGGCGGCCTCTACGAGAACATCTCCTACGGCCAGTTTGTGCCCGCCTTTGAAGAGACCGTCAAGAAACAGACCCCCGGCGAGATCAGCGAGCCCGTCAAGACCCAGTTCGGCTACCACCTGATTCAGGTGGAAAAGAAGATGCCCGGCGAAGCGCCTGAGTTTGAGAAGGTCAAGGAGAAGGTCAAGCAGGCCTGGCTGCCCCAGCGCCAGGAGGAGATCTTCCGGGCCTACATCGACCAGGCCAAGAAGGGCCTGGAAGTGACCATCAAGACTCCGGCCGCCAAGCCCGCCAAGACCAAGGGAACCGGCAAATGAGAAAGGCCATCCCATTTCTCCTTCCGGCCGTTGTCTTCGCAGGAGGCGAGGTCCGGGAGGAGATCCTGGTCATCGTCAACAACCACCTCATCACCCGGCGCACCATGCAGCAGGCGGTGGAACAGGAGAACGCCGCACTCTACCGCCAGTTCTCCGGCAAGCAGTTGGACGAGAAACTCCAGGACGCCCGCGAGAAGACCCTCCAGGGCCTGATCGACAGCTTTGTCCTGGAGGACAAGGCGGTGGACCTGGGAATCGTCATCCCTGAGGACTACCTCCACAACTACGTGGAAGACATCAAGAAGCAGAACAACTTCGCTTCCGATGCGGACTTCGAGCGGGCCCTCCGGGCCAGTGCCGGCATCGGCCTGCCCGAGTGGCTCCTGCGCCAGAAGCAGGAAATCACTCGCCAGGAAGTCCTGCGCCGGGAGGTCTACTCCAAGGTGGCCATCGAGGACCAGGAACTGCGCGCCTACTACGAAGACCATAAGGATGAGTACCGCAAGCCCAACCGACTCCGGATCCGGGAGCTGGTGCTTGCCAAGGGAGCCACCCCGGGAGAGCTTGAGGCGGCCAAGAGCGCGCTGGCCGCCATCCAGGCTGGACTCAAGGAGGGCAAGTCCTTCGAGGAACTGGTCCAGGCCCATTCCACCAGCCCCAGCCGCAGCACAGGTGGTGATCTGGGATGGATGGGGAAGGGGCTCCTCCGGCCAGCCATCGAGCAGGCCGCCCTGGCCCTCAAGCCCAACCAGGTTTCGGGCCCCATCGAGACCGATAAGGACATCTACCTGGTACAGCTCCTGGCATCCGAGGAGGATCAGCCCAAGCCTTTCTCCGAGGTCAAGGCCCAGATCATGGGCAAGCTTCAGGAGCCCAAGGCCCAGAATGCGATCCAGAACTACCTCAATGGGTTGCGAATCCGGGCAAATATCCGATACATGGTGCCCAAAGACAAGTTGCTGAAGGGATGACCTTGCGTCTGGATCTATTCCTCAAGAAGACCTACCTCCTCAAGCGCCGGGAACTTGCCCGTGAGCTTTGCGAGGAGGGCATGGTCCGGGTGAACGGCACGCCCCGCAAGGCCAGTTTTGAGGTCAAAACCAACGACGAGTTGGCCTTCCCCATCTACAACCGGGCTCTCAAGGTCCGTATCCTGGGCATCCCCGAGGGCAACATCGCCAAATCCGACCAGTGGTCCTATGTGGAGATCCTGGAAGACCGGCGCCTGCCCGTGGACGAAGGGGCTTTCGAAGACCCCACCCTGCCCCGCCCCAAGCCCCCCAGGGAGCACTGAACATGACCCAACCACTGCTCAAGACCCTCAAAGAGGGAGATCCCTTCGTGGGCTTCCTCCTGGCCTTGGAAACCGCCTACAAGACCAGCGCCAAGGGCACCGAGTATCTGGAGGCCAAGCTGGGCGATGCCTCTGGGGACTTGAAGGCATTCCTTTGGGATCTCAGAGCAGTGGAGGGGGACCTGGACCTGGTCCAGCCGGAAGCCTTCCTCAAGGTGAAGGGAACCGTCACCAGCTTCAATGGTCGCCTCCAGTTCAAGCTGGACAAGGTAAGATTCGCCACAGATGAAGAGGTGGGAGACCTTTCCCAGTTCTTCCCCACCAGTGAGCGCCCCATCGACGAGATGCTCGGGGAGCTGGACCGACGAATCGAGGGGGTGAGGGATCCCTGGATCCGGAAGCTCCTTTCGGCCATCCTCCAGGAGAACACCGAACACCGCCAGGCCTTCTCCCGGGCCCCGGCCGCCAAGAGCATGCATCATGTCTGCCTGGGGGGCCTCCTGGAGCATACTCTGTCCGTGGCCAGCATGGCGGAGCGGGCCTGTGCCCACTACCAGCAGTTGAACGCCGACCTGGTGATGGCTGGTGTCCTCCTCCATGATCTCGGCAAAACCGCCGAACTCACCTATCAGCGCAGCTTCGGTTATTCGGATGTGGGCAACCTCCTGGGGCACATCTCCCTGGAGACCCTCTGGATCAGCCAGGCCATGGACAAGCTGGGGCCCTTCCCGGAGGAACTCCGGCTCCAGATCCTCCACATCGTCCTAAGCCATCATGGTCGCCAGGAATTCGGCTCCCCTGTGGTGCCCAAGACACCTGAGGCGCTCCTGGTCCACTACCTCGACGATCTGGACGGCAAGCTCGAAGGCATCTTCAAGGGCATTCAGGATGGAGCGGGCACCGGAAACTGGACGCCGTACTCCCGGTCCCTTGAACGAAGCCTCTACACCGTCCGGTGGCCCAAGAGCTTGTAGATCCTCAGCTTGCGTTTTTTGCCCTAAAAATGATGGAAAGGCCTCGACAACTGGAAAGCTTTGCCCGATATTCCATGCACTCTCGGTCCCGAAATGTCCAAATAAGGCATTTTGAGCACTTCAAGGCAGACCAATCGGCAATATTTTCCCACTCCGTGCACTTCTACGTCACTGGAATACGAGGCAGCCATGAAGTCTTCCCGCAAGGCCAAGCGCTACGATGACTCTGTCCTTCCTGGTGACTTCAAGGGGTATGACCTGGTCCAGGAAGTGGATCTGGCGGGAAACGGCCTACTCCAGGGAGAGATTCGGCGCAACGGCAAGTCCGTTGACGTTGCCCAGCTTTCGCTGATCCACAATGCCCCCAAGAAGCAGAGCTTCGCCAAGCTCCGCTCCAAGGCCGAAACCATGACCCGCCAGGCAACCTATCTCCGGGAGCATCTGGAAATCGTGGACCACGACCGCCGCGGGATGTATATCCAGCTCAGGAGTCTCCCTCCCTACAAGGATGACACCCAGATCCAGTTCAACGAGATCTGTATCGGTCGGGACAAGGTCATCGTGAAGCGCATTGCCTTCTACCGCAAGGACGAGGTCAAGCAGCAGGTGCCGCTGAATCTGACGGTGGAAGAACTGGAGCGCCTCTTGGGCGATATGCGGCGGCTACTCACCCCCGCCTAGGAAGGCCTCGATCCTTTCCTTGAGCACCTTGGGTCCAATGCCCTGCTCCTCCAGAAGTAGGGCTTGGGACCCGTGAGGCACAATGCCGTCCGGAACAGCGCAGTGCAGGATGGGCTTCACGATGTCGGCTTCGGCCAAGGACTCGCTGACGGCAGCGCCAAAGCCGCCGGAAACGCAACCCTCCTCAAGAGTGACGATTTTGGAGACCTTCTGGCTCCACTCCCGGATCAGTTCGTGGTCCAGAGGCTTTACGAAGCGTGCATTGATGACGGCGCAGGAGTGCCCCTGGCCTTCCAGATGGCTCGCGACCTCTAGGGCCGGCGCTACCATAGAGCCGATGGCGACCAGCAGAATATCCCTGCCCTCCCGCAGGAGTTCCCCCTTGCCGATGGGCAGCGGAGAAATGGGGGATTCCAAGGGCACACCCAGCCCCTGGCCCCGGGGGTAGCGAAGGGCCGCCGGATGGCCGCAATAGAGCGCCGTGAGCAGCATCCTGCGCAACTCGTTCTCATCCTTGGGGGCCATGAGGATCATGTTGGGCATGAGCCGAAGGAAGGCCAGGTCGTAGAGACCATGATGAGTGGGGCCGTCAGCACCGACGATCCCCGCCCGGTCCAGGGCAAAGGTCACCGGCAGATCCTGGAGACAGACATCGTGCAGCACCTGGTCGAAGCCACGCTGAAGAAAAGTGGAGTATATGGCGCAAATAGGCCTGAGCCCCTGGGCCGCCATGCCCGCGGCAAAGGTGACGCCATGCTGTTCGGCAATGCCCACGTCGAAACAGCGATCAGGCAGGGCATCCTGAAAGAGATTGAGACCGGTGCCATCCAGCATGGCCGCCGTGATGGCCACGATCTTCTCATCCCGCTGCGCCAGGTCCACCAGGGTGGTCCCGAAAACCTGGGTATAGGATGGTGCCGCCGCTCCAGCCGAGGCCTTCATCTCCCCGGCCTCTGCATCGAAGGCAGTGACACCATGCCACTTGAGGGGGTCCCTTTGGGCGGGGTCGTACCCGTACCCCTTCTTGGTCTGAACGTGGAACAGGACGGGGCCTTCCTCCATCCAGGCCTTGGCCTCCTCGAAACCATTGAGAAGGGCTCCCATATCGTGCCCATTGACGGGCCCCACATACCGGAAACCCAAATCTTCAAAGAGCAGCCCTGGAATGGCGATGCGCTTGAAGGCCTCCTCGCTCCACTTGGCGGCCTGGGCCAAGCGACGGCTGACCCCTGCGATGGGGATGACCTTGATGGCCCCTTCGATACGATCCCGCCATCGACGGTAGTACTGCCCCGAAATCATCTGGTTGAGGTACCCCTGGAGGGACCCCACATTGGGGTTGATGCTCATATCGTTATCGTTGAGGATCACCATGAACTTGCGGGTTTCCAGGTAACCCGCCTGGTTGAGTCCTTCAAAGGCCTGCCCGGCTGTAAGGGACCCGTCTCCGATCACCGCAATGCTGGTGAAATCCTGCTTCTGGAGATCCCGGGCCTTGGCCATACCCAGAGCGGCGGAGATGCTGGTGCTGGAATGGCCTGCCCCAAAGTGGTCGTAGGGACTTTCCTCGCGCTTCAGGAAGCCCGAGAGTCCCCCGTGCTTGCGAAGAGTCGGGAAGAGCTTCATGCGTCCGGAAAGAATCTTGTGGGGGTAGGCTTGATGACCCACATCCCATACCACCCGGTCATGCAGGAAGTCGAACTCATGGAAGAGGGCTACCGTCAGCTCCACAACCCCCAGGTTGGAGCTGAAATGGCCTCCGGTTTCACTGACGGAGTCGATGAGGAAGGTGCGGAGCTCTTTGGCCAAGCGCTCCAGTTGGGCAGGAGTGAACTGACGGATCTGCTGGGGAGCCGCCAGGGATTCAAGCATCGGGTAACTGTTCAAGAGGTTCGCTCCGCCATGAAGTGGGCCCAGGCGATCAGGGACTCGGGATGGGGCAGGGTGCTCAGTAGGGAGACCGCCTGCCCGGTAGCCTCGGCCAGGGCCCGCCGGGCCCCATCCACCCCCAACAGCTTGGGATAGGTGATCTTTCCCCGATCCTGGTCCTTGTTCACTCGCTTGCCCATCTGTTCATCGGTGGATGTCTCGTCGAGCAAATCGTCCTGAATCTGGAAAGCCAAGCCCATGGCGGCTCCTGCCTCGCGGAGCGTCTTACGCTGTGCAGCATCGGCTCCTGCAGCCACCGCCCCCATCTCCAGGGAGACCCGGATCAGAGCCCCGGTCTTGAGACGATGGATGAGTTGGAGATGGTCAAGCCCATAGGACTGGCCCGAGCGGGTCAGGATCTCTCCATCCAGGTCAAGGGATTGCCCACCGACCATGCCGCGCCAGCCAGCCGCCTCAGCCAGGAGAGAGACCAGCTCGACCCGACGTTCCACCGCCAGGGAAGAGGCCGTTGCGAGCACCTGGAAGGCCTCCGTCAGCAGGCCATCTCCGGCGAGGATCGCTTGGCCTTCCCCAAAGACTTTATGGCTGGTGGGTTGGCCTCGGCGAAGATCATCGTCGTCCATAGCCGGGAGATCGTCATGGATCAAGGAGTAGGTGTGGATGTACTCCAGAGCAAGGCCGCAGGCCAGGGCCCCCTCAGCCGAGCCCCCGACACACTCGGCGGCCAGCATGCAGAGCACAGGACGCACCCGCTTGCCCCCGGCTCGAAGGCTGTAGCAGATGGCCTCTGCCAGCCGGGGTGCCTCCCCGGCTTCAAAGGTTCTGAGGTAGACGGCATCGAAAAGGGGGAGCAATCGATCCAGGTCCGAACGAACCTGGTCGGAGGAATTCAGTTTCACGAAGGGTCTCCATCCAAAGGCTCAGCCCGATACTCGCCCCCGAGGCTCTGCTTGAGCACGAGAACCTTGCGTTGGGCTTCTACCAACTGGTTCTGAAGGGTGCGGCTGAGAAGAACGCCTTCCTCATACCTGGCAAGGGCTTCCTCCAG
>JAFNAB010000023.1 GCA_017859955.1 Holophagaceae bacterium | reverse complement strand
CACCATGCCCTCCCCGCCGATGGCCCCGGTGTAGATCCAGGGGGTGCCCGTGAGAATGGCCACATCATTGATGAGGAAGCGGGCCTCGAAGTTGTCGGTGCCGTCCATGATCAGGTCGAAGCCCGCCAGCAGCTCCCGGGCGTTGCCCGAGGTCAGGTCCGCTACCTGGGCGCAGAGCTCGATGGAGGAGTTGGCTTCCGCCAGGCGCTCCCGCGCGGCCACGGCCTTGGGGCGTCCCAGGTCGCCCTCGCCATAGAGGAGCTGGCGCTGGAGATTGCTCAGTTCCACCAGGTCGCGGTCGATCAGGGTAAGGTGCCCCACCCCCGCCCGGGCGAGCCAGGAGGCCAGGACGGAACCTGTGGCGCCCAGGCCCACCACGGCCACGCGGCGGTCCCGGAGTCTGGCCTCGGGCTCACGGCCTAAAAAAATGCGCTGCTTGGCGTAACGGTCAATCATGGCTTCGGCTCTCGGTATGGAAAGGGCGGGCCGAAGCCCGCCCTTCCAGTGTAACTGGCAGCTGCCCTTTAGTTGGCGGCGCCGACTCCCTGGGACTTCTCCCACTCGGCCTGGAGGCGCTGGGCGTCGGAGATGGCGAACTTGTAGACATACTCGAAGCGATCAGCGCCCTTGGTGAGGCTCATGATGACTTCGTAGACGCCTTCGGCGCTCACCTCGAAGGGGGAGGCGATGACGTTGAAGGTGCCTTCCTTGGCGCCATCGGGGATCTGGACGTCGGAATCACGGATGATGTCCTTGCGATCGCCGTTGGGGGCCACGATGGAGAAACCGAACTTGAACTGGCCGTCCATGCGGGAGAAGCGGGTGTAGAAGCACACCTTGGGGAGGACGTAGGGAACCTGGGGGACGACGATGTGGTGGTCGTAAAGGCCCATGAGGGAGGTCTTGCCGCCGACTTCCTGGCGGATGTCATCGCAGAGGAGCGTGAACTCGTGCTTGGGGGCCTTGATCTGGACTTCTTGCATGAAGACTCCGAAAAGGATGCGTTCTGGGGTAGGGGCCAGTTTACTCCCTGCCCGGGTCGCATCCAAGTTAAGGTTTTGGTTGTCGTCGCTTCCCGGAGGCATGGTGGTTCGTTGGCTTTTCATCCTTTCCCTGACCCTGGCTCTCGGGGCCGAGGATCTGCACATCCAGGTGCTCTGCACCGCCGATCTGCACGGGCAGGTCGCGGCCTCGGATCCCTTCACCCTTCAGCCCATGCCCCAGGGCTGGACCAAGGCGGCGACCCTTCTCCGGGGCCTCAAGGCCGCCAATCCCAATACCCTCCTGGTGGACTGCGGCGATGCCCTGACCGGGGATCCCACCGCCTACGTGCGCTACGCCGTGCGACCGGAGCTGCCGGAGCCCAATGTCGCCATCATGAACGCCCTGGGCTACCACGCCATGGCCGTGGGCAACCGGGACTTCGCCTTCGGCTTTCCCTATCTGCGCTCGGTGGAGGAACAGGCCCAGTTCCCATTCCTGGCCGCCAATCTGGTGCTCCCGGATGGCAAGCCAGCCTTCACGCCCTACGCCAAGCTGGAGATCGGTGGTGTATCCGTCGCCGTTCTGGGGCTGGCCACTTCGATTCCCGCCCGGATCGCCGACCTGCCCTCCCTCGAAGATATCCGGGTGGTGGACCCCGTGGAGACCGCCCGGGCCCTGGTGCCCCGTCTCCGGCAGAACGAGAAGGTGGATCTGGTGGTCCTGGCGCTTCACGGTGCCTTGCCTCTGAAGGAGGCCATCCCCGGGGTCGACCTCATCCTGATGGCCCATGGAGGCCAGACCGAGGCCGCAGGCATCCCGGTGCTCCATCCCCGTTCCAACGGCCGGGAGATCGGGGTGGCGGACTGCACCTTCCACAAGGACTGGGGCCGTTGGAAGGTCAAATCCCTGGCGACCAAGCTGATCCCGGTGGCGGCCGAAACCCCTGTGGATTCCCAGGTGGTGGAGTTGACGAGCACATCGGTGCGCCAGTTCTACGCCCTGATGCCCTCGGAGCAGCGGGTGGCCAGGATCCGCATCACCGGGGCCCAGCTCAGGGCCTACCTGGAACACGCTGCCCACTACTACAACTTCTCCCACCTGCCTGAACTGATCAGCAAAGACGTGTCTCCCGAGGACTTCGATGTCCTGGACGGGGTGAGTTATGCCCTGGACATCTCCAAGCCCCAGGGCAGCCGGGTCGTGTCCCTGAACTACCAGGGCATGCCCGTGAAGGACAGTCAGGAGTTCACCCTTGGGATTTCCGAGCGCCGACTGGCGGGCCGGGGCGGCTATCTGGAGGCCATGGGCTTCCAGGGCCAGGTGGAGTGGGTGAGCCCCACTTCGTGGCGGAATATCCTCCTGACCTACGTGCTGGGCCGCCCCAGCCTGAACCCGGTGCCCACTCGCCAGTGGCGGATCATCCCATCCCTGGATCGGGAGCGGGTCATGGCTCAGGAACGATAGATGTTCGTGCTGGCCATCAGCCCTGGGGAGGGCTTCGATCCCAGGCGCTGGGAGCGGGTGATCCACGCCGGGATCGATGCCCTGATGATCCGGGAGAAGACCATGGCTGCGCGCCCCCTGCTGGACCTGGCCCGGTGGGTGCGGGCCCAGCGACCGGAGCTGGAGCTCTGGGTGAATGGGCGGCTGGATGTGGCCCTGGCCGCCGGATGCGGACTGCATGCCCCGGAACGTTATCCGGTCCTCGCTCCGGACCTGGTACCCCTGTCTCGCCCGCTCCATGAGCTTGCCCAGATTCCAGGACGCCTGGAAGCCCGACAGCTTCTGGTGTCCCCGGTCTTTCCGGTGCCCGGCAAGGGACCTGATCTGGGGGTAGCTGGACTCCATTCGGTTCTGGATGGGCTTTCGGGCTATTCGGGGCGTGTCCTGGCCCTGGGGGGCATCCTGGCTTCGAAGGTCCGGGAGCTCCGCCATCCGCAGCTTTCGGGGGTCGCGCTCATTCGGGCCCTGTGGGAAAGCCCCGAGCCCGGCGCCGAGTTGCGCCGCATGCGGCAGGTATGGGAAGGCTGAACCACTTTTTTCCCTGTTTACCTCGGTTTCACGGCATCCTTACTCAACCACTGGAGCTGTATCCGTGCTTTCCAAAGACCAGATGCTGGGAAAATACCAGATCCTGGACCGCCTAGGTGCCGGCGGTTTCGGGACTGTCTATCTGGCCATGGACACCCTTCTGAACCGGCGGGTGGCCCTCAAGGTGCCCCATCACCAGGGGGATGAGCAGGGCCTGCTTCAGGAACCCCGCATCATGGCGGCCCTCAAGCATCCCAACATCGTCGAGCTGATCACGGTGGAGCGCCAGGGTGAGACCTTCTTCATGGTCATGGAATACATCGATGGGGAGAGCCTGGATCGCCTGGTGAGGCGCGAGCGCAGCCTCCCTCCCGGGCGGGCCCTGGATATCGCCATTGATGTCTGCACGGCCATCCAGTTCGCCCATTCCCACCAGGTGCTCCATCGGGATCTCCGTCCGGCCAACATCCTCATTACCAAGGAGGGGATCGCCAAGGTCACGGACTTCGGCACGAGCCGCATCCTGGAGATGCAGCGGGACGGCTTCGCCAGGACCCGCATCGGCAGTCCTCCCTACATGGCCCCGGAGCACTTCCGAGGGCGGGCCGTCTTCCAAAGCGATCTCTGGAGCGTGGGGATCTCGGTCTACGAGATGCTGACGGGCACCGTGCCCTTCTATGACGCGGACCCGGTGAAGATCGCCCAGGCCCTCCAGAACACCCCCATCGTTCCTCCCCACTGCAAGAATCCGGCGGTGCCAAGGGCCCTTTCCGAGGTCGTCATGCGGGCCCTGTCGGTGAACCTTGGGGATCGCTATCTTTCGGCCCAGGAGTTCCTCAAGGGACTACAGGGGGTTCGGGAACAGATGGGCAAGGAGACCCGTCCCCTGGGATCTCTGCCCACGGCTCCCCGGATGGCCGCCACGCCCCGTCCGGCCACCATGGCCAAGACTCAGGCGCGGTTCTGCTGGAACTGCTACAAACCCCTCCCCCGCCTGGCGCAGGTCTGCCCGGGTTGTGGTGAGAAGAACTGAGGGGGCTGGGCATGGGGCTGGCAGCCGTCCGCAATGTCTGGGGTCGGCGCGGTTTCCGCCGCATGGTCTATGTCCTGGCCGCCGGGGCGGTCCTGCTGGAGGGTGCCTCCTGGACCCTTCAGCGTCCCTTCTTTTCGCGTTGGGTCTCGACCCGGGTGGGGCGTCTCCTCCAGGAGGAGAGCGGGCTCTCCTTCCAGGCTGAGAGCTTGGAATTCCACCTGTTGGAAAGTAGATTAATAATTAATAATTTTTCAATTGGTGGAAGACTGCTGCGGGCCCGGAGACTGGATATCCAGGTTCATCCCCTCACGCTGCTGAGCCGCTGGCCCCGTATCCGTCACGTCTACCTGGACGGTCCTCGCATCGAATTGGATCAGGAGACCCTGGGGCAGATCCACCTCAAGCCCCGCCCTAAATCGGCGACCCGGCCCCAGGTTTACCTGGGGGAGTTCCGGATCACGGATGCCCAGGTGACGGTCCGGGAACCGGCCTGGGGAGCGCCCCGGGTGGAGGCCTTCTTCAAGGCCAGCGGCTATGGCCAGGGCGCAAATCGGGTCGAGGCGCACATCCAGGCTTCCCGGCTTCAGGTCGGCGAGGGTGCCCACGCCCAGCGGGGTGTCATGGATCTGCAGACCAATCTGTCTGAGCAGACCCTGGAGCTGCGCAAGGGGGGGATCCAGCTCGGGCGTTCCAAGCTCCAGGTGGAGGGCCGGTACGAGATCAAGCCCCAGCGCATCCTGGCCTCCCTCAATGGGCACCTGGACCTGGGTGAGGCGGCTGCCCTGGGCCCCAAGGGAGCCTGGAGCAGAATCGAAGGGGACGCGGACCTGAAGGCGAGGTTTGCTGGAACCCCCGACCGTCCCACCTGGACCCTCGCAGTCAACGGGAAGGACATGCTGCTCCCAGGCTCGGGGCTGGGGCGTGCCACTTTGAGTCTGGAGGCTCAGGGCACCGCATCCCAGCTCAAGCTCGAGCGCCTGGCCCTGGCGGCTCCAGAAGGGAAGGCTGAGCTTGAGGGGGAATGGCGGCGGGAGGATGGCACAACCCTGAATATCACAGCGGAAGGGGTGGGGCTTGCTCCCCTGGTTCCGCTGACCAAGGCGGAAGGCCTGCGACAGACCCAGGCCAGCCTGCAGGGGGCCCTTCACCTTCCCGGCGCCCCCTGGACCCTGCCGCGCCTGGACCAGGTGAAGGCTGAGTTCAAGGGGGCCTTCACCAGGCAGGGACATCCTGTCGGCGCCTTGAACCTGGCCTTGGGAAATGGCGACCTGCGTCTGGATGACCTGAGTCTGGACCTGCCGGAACTGCGTTTTATGGGACATGGCAGCGCGAAACTCGGAGCAAAAGGGCTCGACGGACTCAGTGCTGCAGGGGAGATCCAGACCGATGCCGCCCAGGTGGCCAAGAGTCTCTCCGCATGGAAACTGGTGGACCTGGACATGTCCGGTGCCGTCAAGGCCCTTGCTGAGGTGTCTTGGAGTCCTGAGGCCGGACTCCTGTTAAGCGGCCACGCGGATGTCGAGGAACCTCGTTGGCACGGTGCCAGGGCGGACCGGCTTTCCACCGATGTCTCCATCGAGGGGAGCCAGTTGAAACTGGATGGCATCTCCCTGGCCAAGGGGGAGGGCCGGGGCGGCGGCGAACTCTGGCTCACCTGGGCCGATCTGCCCGAGGGTAGCCCACAGATCGACATGTGCTACTGGGCGGATCGTCTTCCCGTGCGGGAGGGCTTGAGGGCCGGGGACGTGGATTTCGTCCAGGTGGATGGCACGGGTTCCGGAACGGTCCGCATCCACGGACCCTTCCGGAACCTGCTCATGGAGGGCAGCGCACGGGCGGTCAAGGCCGAGGTATACGGCCTGGACATCCCCGCCGTCTCAGCTGACTTCAGCATGGATATCAAGAACAGCCGCATAGAGATCCGCGATCTGCGGGCAGCGGGATCCCCCATGACTCTAGGGGCGACGGATGGGGCCCCCACGGGTCCCTTGGCCCTCCAAGGCTGGCTGGATATGGATCTGGAGCGCCTCCGGTGGTATGGGGCCGTCAAGGGGCCCGTGGATTCCGAGGTGCTGGGTTTGAGCGGCGCCCGCTTCCTGGCCGACCTGGATGCCCGCCTGGAGGGCCCCATGGTGTCTCAGGTGGGTCCCCTCGCGCTGCCAGGGCTGAAGGTATCCCTGTCCAAGGGCAAGGCGCTCCTTGGGACCCAGAGCCTGGAGGGCCTGGAAGGTGCGGTCGAGCTTGGCGAAGGGGCGATTCTGGGCTGGTTCGGCATGGAGGGGAAGGCGTCCCCCTTCGCACGTATCCAGGCCTTTGGCGCAGGCGAAAATCTGATCGGTGCGGTGGACTTCCTGGTGAACTCCAATACGGCGGACACCGCCAATCTGGCCGCCAGGCTGACCCGGGATGCCCTGAAGGATGCCCGGGTGGACCTCAAGGCCGAGGGGGCCTGGGACCGGGAGGGACTCCACTGGAAGGGGCGTCTGGACCGCTTCGAGGGACATTTCGAAGGTCTGGATCTGGTGCAGACCCAGCCCTCACGCTTGGCTGGTGACGGAGAGGGTCTGGGGCTGGACCTCGCGCTCAAGGGATACCCGGTGGACGCCCAGGGACGGGCTCTGAGTGCGGGGGGCGCAGAGGTCAGGCTCTCTGGCTGGGCTCCCTTCCTGAAGGAAAACCCCCTCAAGCTCAGCCTGGATGGAAGCGCCGATCTCTCAGATCTCAAGGTGCTCCTGGATCGCATCCTGCAGCCCAGTCCGTACAGCCTGCTGGCGGATCTGAAGCCCTCGGGAAGTGCCAACTTCGCCCTGACCCTCAATGGTACCTACTCGGACCCCCTGCTCGATGGTGAGCTTGGGCTCAAGGGTGGGCGCCTCCATGTCCGGACCTACCCCCAGAGCATTGAGGATGTGGACTTCACGGTTCGTTTCAAGGGGCGGGAGATCTGGATGTCCCCCGAGCTGCCCCTCCGGGGGACCCTGGCCCAAGGGAACCTCCAGGCCTGGGGTCGGGCCGCCTGGCAGATGGGCGGACTCACGGACTACGCCATGGAGGCGCGGCTGGATGGCTTCCAGTTCCGGGATATCCCCGAGGGTTTCGAGCTCCAGGGCAGCCTCGCAGCTTCGCTGAAGGGCAATGACCGGGAAGGTGGGCGCCTTAAGGGGACCCTTTGGGCCAAGCACATGCTCTACCACGCCGACCTGGATCTCACAGACCTGATCCTGGCCGGGGCCCTGGGGGGCAGCAGCTCCGGTCTGGGTCTGGATCCCGATGACCCCCTGGCGCGCATTGACCTAGACCTGGACCTGATCCTTCAGGAACCCTGGCAGTTCGACACCAACCTGCTGAAGCTGCAGGGGCGGCCTGTGGGCAGCTTCAAGGTCCTGGGTACCGCTGCCCGCCCCGGTCTCCGGGGGAAGATGGACTTCCTGCCGGGGGGTCGTCTCACCAACCTGCTGCCTGCGGGGGACGTCGTGCTGGAGCGGGGATCCATCGACTTCACCGATCCCCGGGTCTTCAATCCCGTGCTGAACCTTCAGGGGCGGGTGGATGTGTCCCCCTATGTGGTGAACCTGTCCATCAACGGCAGCCTCAATCAGCTCAGCATGAATCCCACTTCGACGCCCTCCCTGCGCCAGGACGAGGTGGTGGCCATCCTCATTGATCCCTCCATCGCCTCCACCATCGGCACCGCCAGCGGACCCTCCTCCCAGAGCGTCATGAGCTATGGCCTGGCCAGCACCACCTCCGGTCTCCTCACCACGCTCACCATCGCCGGCTTCCAGGAACGGGTACGTAAGATCTTCAGTCTGGATAGGGTCAATGTCTCCCTGCGGCCCAGTTCCACCGGCACCGCAGAGACCAGTGTGACCCTTGGGAAGAGCGTCGAAGCCCTGGGGGGCGCCCCCATTCTTTTCAACTACCGGAAGTCCGGCAACGATGTGACCACCAGCGGCCAGATGGAGTGGCGTCTCGGCAATTTCGTGCTGCAGCTGGGTGCCAGCTCGAGCAGTACCAACGGTCTGAGTCCCTCCGGTGAGATCCGGCACACCTGGAGTCCCCGCTGATGTTGAAGGAAAAGATTCAACACAGACGTGATGGTCGGGCTTTGCCCGGCCACCACGTGGGGGTCAAAGGGGGGACATCGCGAGCGCAGCGAGCAGGCGGTCCCCCCTTTCATGACAGAGGGCACAGAGAAAAGAAAACCCGGGCATCGGGTCCTTGTGATGCATAACCTGATTGATTCTCCGACCCAGACAAGCGAGATTTCATGGCCCAACCCAGTCCCAAGCTTCAGCAGATCGCCAAGGACTTCCAACAGATCGCCACCATGGCGGGTTTCCTCAACAGCGCCTTCGATGCCCCCCAGCTCCGGTTGCTATTCACCCTCTACGCCCGGTTGACGGTGAAGGACGAGGCCGAAGGGCAGGCGGTCCTTCCCCGCCTTCAGGCCTGGTGCGAGCAGCAGTGTGTCAACCTGCGGGAGGGCAGTTCCAGCGCCATCCTGCCTCCCCAGGTCAGCTATGCCCCCCCCCAGCTTCTGCCCAATGGGGAGTCCTGGTACGTGGTGGCCACCATGACCTTCAACTCCAAGGTCACCGAGAACAGCTACCAGCGGGTGCGTGCTGCCGTCCTCTCCGCCTACCAGGCCGCCGCTGCCCTCCGGGAGAAGGGGCTACCGGAGGAGTAAGCGCACTAGCGGAGCCACGGCCAGACTGCACACCAGCCCGGAGAAGAAGGACGCCAGGGTATAGGCCCGCCCGGCATAGCGCTGGACGAAGGGCAGCATCACATCCATGGTGGTGGCCCCCCCGAGGTAGATGGGCAGGTACGGGGAAAGCCTGGCGGCGAGGGGGGCCGTGAGGATGGCCAGCAGCTCCCGGAAGATGTTGTGGATGAAGGCCATCACCGACAGGATCAGCAGACCCTGACCGGCGATGAGCACCGGAGCCAGGGAATACCATCCGAGGCCAGCGTAGAGGAGGAGTCCCTCCCGGGCCGGGAGGCCCCGGAGCCGGGCGTAGAGCAGGCCGCAGCCCAGGCTGAAGGCGATGTTCAGGAAGGGGGCCACCAGGATGGGTAGGCCCAGCTGGCGAAGGTCCAGGCGATGGAGTTCAGCCCCCAGGTCGAAGCCGATGAGGAGGATGAGCAGCTGCAGGAGGTGCTCTGCTGCAGGGCCGAGGGGCAGGGCCCTCGCCATCCCGCCGGGAAGCAGGAGGATCACCAGGCAGCCCAGTAGGACGCAGCCTGCATTGATGCCAACCGCCGCCAGAGCGCTTCCGCTGTGGGTCCGAGGGGCTTCCACCACCTCTTGGGGGCGCTGACTTCTCCCCAGGCCCAGGAGCCTCAGCAGTCCGAAGGCGGCGAAATAGGCCAGGGCCAGGAGCAGGCTGGAGCCCACCGCCCAGGCGAAGAGTCCCAGATCCTTCGAGAAGAGTTCGCGGTTCAGGGCCAGCTTGCCGCCCATGAGGCCCAGCAGGGTCCACAGGGCATAGCGGGTGAGGCGCTGGACGAGGCGGATGGAAGTCTGGCTGCCGCGCAGGCACCAGCCCGCCGCGCAACCCACCAACAGGAAAAGGAGGAGGACCCCCATGCTCACAGGTCCTCCTCCTCACCCTTGGTGTTCCGTTTTGACTACGATTCCAGGATTTCGCTGACGCTGCGACCGCCGTGGATGCGGAGGATGGCATCCCCGAAGAGGGCGCCGGTGCTGAGCACTCGCAGGCTGGGGATCAGGGCGCGCTTCTCGTGCGGGATGGGAATGGTGTCGGAAACCACCAGTTCATCCAGGTCGGCGCTGCCCAGGGTTTCGTAGGCACTGCCGGAGAAGACCGCATGGGTGACACCCACCCGGACGGTCTTGGCACCGAACTGGCGCAGGATCTTGGCGGCCTCCTTGATGGAACCGCCGGTGGCGATCTCATCGTCGAAGACAATGGCGTCCTTGCCCTTCACATCGCCGATGAGGGCCACGCTCTGGGCCTGCTCGGAATCATCAAAGCGACGCTTGTCGATGATGGCCATGGGCAGGGAGAGACGCTTGGCGAAGGAGCCCGCCAGCTTGGCGGCCCCCGCGTCCGTGGCCACCACTACGCTGTTGGAGACGTCGGAGTTGCGGAAGTGCTGGACCAGGATGGGGTTGGCCGAGAGCTGATCGGCGGGCACCCGGAAGAAACCCAGGGTCTGGGGGGCGTGGAGGGTCATGGTCAGCACCCGGTCCGCGCCGGCGGTCTGGAGCAGGTCCGCCACCAGACGGGAGGTGATGCTAATGCGCGCTTCGTCCTTCTTGTCGCTGCGGGCATAGGGGAAGTAGGGGAGGACGGCGGTGATGCGGGCCGCGGAAGCGAACTTCAGGGCGTCGATCATGATCAGCATTTCCAGCAGGTGATCGCTGACCGGAGGCGCGCTGGTCTGGACGACGAAGACGTCGGCTTCGCGCACGCTCTCTTCGATCTTCACCTTGATGTTCTCGTTGGAGAAACGGGTGATGCGGGTCTTGCCGAGGGGCATTCCGATCCTGGCTGCAATGGATGCCGCCAGCTCAGGATGGCTGGTGCCTGAAAAGACCTTCATTTCTCCGAACATGGTTCCCCCGTCTGTTGAAAAGTTTAAGCGATTCGCGTCCCTGGATGGGATGGGCAATGACAGCAGCCTATCGAAGATGGTTTCCCGGATCACGCTGATGCCCGCGCCCTGGGTCATGACCGCCATGGCCTGGGCCTGAAGGTCCGTGGGGAAGGCGGGGTAGGCTCCAGTGATGATGTCCTTGGCGTAGAGCTTCTGGCCAGGGTCCCGCTGGATGCGGAGCTGGGTGCCGTTGGGGCCCTCCCGCTCGGTGAAGGCGCAGCCGGAGCGCTCCAGGAGGTCGATGAGGCTGCGGACATGGTCCGGGACCACCCGCTCCAGAACGACATCGCCGCAGGCGGCGGCCACAGCGCACAGGAAGGTGCCGGCCTCGATACGGTCCGGGATGATGTCGTGTTCGCAGCCGTGGAGGGTGTCGACGCCGTGGACCGTCAGGACCGGGGAGTCGATGCCCTCGATGCGGGCGCCCATGGAGACGAGGAGGCGGGCCAGATCGCCGATCTCCGGCTCCTGGGCGGCGTTGCGCAGGATAGTGGTGCCCGAGGCCAGGGTGGCGGCCATGAGGACGTTTTCGGTGGCCCCAACGCTGACCTTCTCGAAGGTGTGGTCGATCCCCTTGAGGCGCCCACCGGGGACCTGGGCCTCGACGTAGCCGCGCTCGATGTGGATCTCCGCACCCATGCGCTCGAGGGCTTCCAGATGGAGGTTCACCGGGCGGGCTCCGATGGCGCAGCCGCCGGGCAGGCTCACGGAGGCCCGGCCGAAGCGGCCCAGCAGGGGGCCCAGGACGAAGAATCCGGCGCGCATGGTCTTCAGGAGCTCGTAGGAGGCCCGAAGCTCACCCTTCTCGACCCCTTCGGCCTTGAGCAGGGCGGAGAACTCGAAGCCCTCCTCGTCCGGCTCGATCTCGGCCTCGCTCCCCAGGGACTGGAGGACCTTGATCATGGTGCGGATGTCGGAAACGGCAGGAAGATGGCGCAGCCTGACAGATTCGGGTGTGAGGAGGGTCGCGGCGATGCAAGGCAGGGCGGCGTTCTTCGCCCCCGACACCGGCACCCTGCCCTTGAGGGGAGTGCCACCTTCAATCACCAACCGATCCATTCCGGCTCCAACCACAAAGCTCCAGTCTAAAGCCCGGAGCCCTGAAGATCACGCCTTATCCGTCCATGGTGGGAGTGAAGGACCCGGATAAAGGCATCCTGCTGCCCCACCTCGAGCCCGATATCTTGGCGCGGAAGGCTGGGGACGGCCTCCCCAGGTCGGCCTTGTGATGCCTGTCACAGTGGGGCGGAGTGCCAGCAATTGCAGAGGGAGCGGCCCATTCCACCCCCGGGCCTGGGGTCATGGGGCTGCCTCCTGTCTCGGATGGGCATGTCCTGGAGGCACGGGCAGGACTATCCTGTCCCCAGTTCATTGTCTGCTTCGGCCGGATTCCATCTTTGCAAGGTGATGCCTTCCGGGATGGGTTGTCGGAGCCCCCTGCATTCTTCACAAGGAGGTCCTGTTCCATGACCACACCCTTTTATGCCAAGAGCCCAGAGAACAAGGGCTACATCAAGAACATGGAAGTGGTCGGCTTCCACGATCTGAACGGCGTCATGGCCTTCCAGATGGCCCTGCACAAGACCCCCGAGGGCAAGTACTACATGTACTGTGGGTCCTTCAAGGGCCCGGGCTGGAACATCCTGGATGTCACCGACCCCACCAAGCCCCGGCACGTCAAGTTCTTCGAGGCCTGTGACCCCAACGAATACAAGAAACAGTCCACCCCCAAGATCCAGGTGGCGGACGGCCTGATGATCGCGGCCCTGGGCGGCGGCATCCCCTTCCTCCACGGCTGCAAGCACGAGGACAAGAGCATCGGCGGTCTGCGCATCTACGACATCAAGGAAGACCCAGAGAACCCCAAGCTGCTCGCCCATTGGGATACCGGTGTGGCCAACGGCATGGGCGTCCACCGCTTCATGTACAACGGCGGACGCTACGTCTACCTCTCCTCTGATTGCCAGGGCTACGTTGGCCAGATCCTCCGCATCCTGGACATCATCGACCCCACCAAGCCCGTGGAAGTGGGTCGCTGGTGGATGCCCGAGCAGTTTGCCGATGGCATGGAGGATGGCACCTTCCCCGTGGGTCACGCCGCCGAGAAGGATTGGCCCCAGCTCCACGGACCCCCCTATGTCAAGGACGGCATTGCCTACTGCGGCTACTGGGCCGGGGGCGGCGTTCTCGTGGATGTGTCCAACGTGCAGCGCCCCAAGAAGATCGGCCAGCTCAAGGTTCAGCCTCCCTTCGCCGGCAAGCTGGCGGGCGCCCGCTGCCACACCTACCTGCCCCTCACGGGCCGCAACTACGCGGTGCTGAGCAACGAGGGCGAGCGCTTCCCGGTCTTCAGCAAGGAGAAGATCGAGAAGAGCGCCCACCCCGGCACCCAGCCCATGAACAACCTCCACATGATCGACGTCTCCAATCCCGCCGATCAGGTGCTGGTGGCCGAGTTCCCCTACCCCGAGGTCCCGGCCGACTTCCCCTACAAGAACTTCAACACCGCCGGTCTGGACTGCCAGGGGCCCTTCGGTCCCCACAACCTCCACGAGCCCATGGGCAAGCCCTGGCTGGAGGACAACCCGAACCGCGTCTACTGCTGCTACTTCCATGCGGGCATGCGGGTCTATGACGTCTCCGATCCCTACTACATCAAGGAGATCGCCTACTTCATCCCCCCCAACCCCGAGAAGCCCCTCTTTGACGTCGACATGCCGGGCCCCCTGCTGGGCACCGCCGAGGATTGCGTGGTGGATGACCGCGGCTACATCTACATGGACACCTTCCATGACGGCATGTACATCCTGCGCCTGAAGGAAGGCCTCTAACCCCTTCGGTCCTGCATTCCCTTTCCCGGGAGCGATCCGCCGTGATCGCTCCCGGGATTTGTATTTGGGGGGGCCGGGCCATCCGCGGCGAAGCGTGAAAGCGCTACGATGGGCTATGCACGATCGATTGATTCTCGTCACCAACGATGATGGCCTGTGGTCCCCCGGACTCGAAACCCTGGCGGAGGTGGCTTCCAGCTTCGGGCGGGTGGTGGTGGTGGCTCCGGATCGCAATCGCAGCGCCATATCCAGCGCCATGAGCCTGCATAACATCCTGCGCCTCCATGAGCTGGGGACGGATCGCTACGCCTGCGACGGCACCCCCGTCGACTGTGTGCTGGTGGGTGTCCGCTCCCTCCTGGGCCGGACCCCGGATTGGGTGCTTTCCGGGATCAACCACGGCTTCAACCTGGGGGAGGATGTCTTCTACTCGGGCACGGTCGGGGCTGCCTTCGAGGGCTGCCTCCAGGGCGCCAGGGCCGCCGCCTTCTCCATGGATATCCAGGGGGACCACGACGCGGCCAAGCTCTGGATCCATCGCTTCCTGAGCCGCTGGGAGCAGCTGGACCTGCCTCCCAACCGCATCTGGAACCTCAACATTCCCAAGGGGGAGCCCCAGGGCTTCCGGATGGCAGGACAGGACAACCGGAAATACCACGACAACGTGGAGCGCAGAACCGATCCCAGGGGAGTGCCCTACTACTGGGTTGGCGGGGAGGGGGGGCCCGAATACGCCCGGGTGCCCGGTAGCGATGCCGAGGCTGTCCAGGAGGGATGGATCTCCTTGACCCCCCTGCGTCTGGATCTGGCCTGCCCTGAACTCATGGCCAAGGGGGGGGATACCGAAGGGCTGCTCAATCAGGATTGAGTAAAGGATCTCCCGGATTGACCCATGCTGTTGGGAGGGGTATCCTTCCTGTTGATTCGGGGGGTAGTCATGAAAAAAGCGATGATGATGCTTGGGTTATCCTTGGTGATGCCCATGGTGGCCCAGGATGCCCATTCCTGGAATACAGGCCCGGAGGAGACCTACCCGGTCAGCCGCGGAGAGTCGAAGGTGGAGTCCGGGCGGCGCCCCGAACCCCGACCGGCCCAGCGGAGCACCGAGGCCCTGCCCCAGGCGCCCAGCCTTGATGCCCACTTCCTTCAGGCGGACGAGTACCTGATCACCCTGGAGCCCTACAAGGCGGGCAGCGGTTGGCGGGCCGTCTACATCGCCAAGCTGGTGACGCCCGCCAGTGCCGCCACCAAACAGGAGGCCGAGTTCTTCATCATCAATGGGAACAAGACCGGGGAGAAGGTCTGGACCCAGCACTACTGCCTAACCCGTCCCGCCACTTCGGCGGACCTCAAGCTGGGTGCCGTGGCCTATGCCCTGGATGGGAACCGGGAAGACGACATCTATCAGGGACCCGGCAACCGCGAGGACAACCTCCATCACGCCTGGTTTGTGGGAACCATCAATGATGATTCCAACCTCTACAAGGGCTACCTCGCTCTTTCTGGATACAAGGTGAAACCCTCCTCGCTGAGGGTCAGGCAGTAGTTAAGGCCTTCTCTCGAGCCACTGACGGATCCGGTTGGCGTCCCCGAAATGAGTCAGCTTGCCCGGGGCCTTGAGGAGGACGATGAAGACTTTTCGGGAGGCGAGCTGGGCCTGCATGACCAGGCAGTGGCCCGCCTCGTCGATGAATCCGGTCTTGGATAGGCCGATTACCCACTGGCCGCCCCTGACCAGGCGGCTGGTGTTGATGAAGTGCAGGCTGCGCGAACCGCTTTGTAGTTCGGTCTCGGCGGTGGTGCTGTCCCTGCGGATTTCGGGGTAGTAGGTGTAGGCGGTCCTCACAAGCTGTACCAGGTCCCGGGCGCTGGAGACATTTTCGTCCCCCAGGCCCGCCGGGTCCACGAAGCGGGTGTGACCCAGCCCCAGGGCCTTTGCCTTGGCGTTCATGGCGGCTACGCAGGCGCTCATGCCGCCGGGGTAGGCGTGCCCCAGGGCGTTGGCGGCCCGGTTCTCGCTGGCCATGAGGGCCAGCTTCAGGGCCTCCTTCCGGGGCAGGCGGGTGCCCAGGGGCAGGCGGGAGCGGCTGTGGCGAAGCAGATCCAGATCCTGGTGGTCGATCAGAAGCTCTTCTTCAGGGTTCTGGCGGGCATCCAGGACGACCATGACCGTCATGAGCTTGGTGATGGAGGCGATGGGCAGGACCGTGTCCGGGGCCTTCTCCACAAGCTCCTTCCCGGTCTGCTGATCCTGGACCAGGACTGAGAGGCTGTTGAGGACAAGGCGGTGCGGGGTGGGTTGGGGGAGTCTGGAACTGGCCTTTCTGGGGCGCTTGCGCTGGGGGGTCGCCCGGCGTTCGTGTTTGGCCTTGGGATGGGCCTTGCTGGGTTTCGCCTGAGCCGGGAGAAGGGAAAGGGTCAGCCCCAGGCCCAGCGACACCAACCGACCCATCATTTGCTTCCCAGCCATGCATGCTCCTCCTTTTTAGGTGTACTACCCTGGGTTTTGTTTTTCAAATTATTGATTTATTTGTATTTGGACTAATGATCTCGGGTTCAAGGCGGGGGGTGGAAATGCCGATTCTACGAAGGTCGCCCTTGCTGGGGAGGGATGCTGTGAGATTGCGCGAATGGCAAGCGGGGCTCTTGGCCTTTCTTTTTTTGGGACTTCCTCTCTCTGGTGGTGAAGGGGAGGCGGTCGGTAGCTTGCGGACACTGCAAGGCCCGGTCTTCCTTGTGCGGGGTGGGGTTGAGCGCACCCTGACTCGTCCGGAGCGTCTTTTCGAGGGTGATGTGCTGCGCACGGGTGCTGGGGGGAGCCTGGGCCTGTTGCTCAAGGATGACACTTCGATCTCCCTCGGCCCCGGCAGCCGCTTGTCCCTGGACCACTTCCGCTTCGCGCCGGCCCAGGGCCGGCTGGGCCTGGTGGTCCGCTTGGTCCACGGAACCATGGCCTTTGTGTCCGGCCTGGTGGCCAAGCTGTCGCCGGAATCCGTCCGGGTGGAAACTCCGGTGGCTACGGTGGGGGTCAGAGGCACCACCTTCCTGGTCAAGGCGGAGGAGCAATGAGGGGGCGCGTGGGGGAGAGCCTGGTCGTCCTGCTGGCGATCATTCTGATGGCGGCCTGTGCCAAGCCCAGCACCCAGGTCGTGTTGATGCCGGATGCCAATGGCCGTGTCGGGTCCCTGGAGGTCCGGAATGCCCAGGGCCGACAGCACCTGGATCAGGCGCGGCAGAGCGTGCAAGTCGTAGGCAAGGATCAGGGCCCTGGCCTCCCGGAAGTTCTTTCCGAGGCGCGGATCCGGGTGGACTTCGGTTCCGCCCTTGCGGCGCAGCCGAAGCCGCCGCTCCACTTTCTCATTCAGTTCGAAACCGGTTCGACGACCCTGACTCAGGGGTCCAAACCTGTCATCGGGGAAATCCTGCAGGCCATCCGTGAACGTCTGCCCCTGGATGTGAGTGTGGTGGGACACACAGACACTTCCGGCTCCGATGATCTCAACAACACTTTGGCCCGTCAGCGAGCCGAGGCGGTGGCCAAGCTGCTGGTGGAAGCCGGTGCGGATCCGACGATCCTGGAGATCAGTTCCCATGGGAAGGCTGTTCCCCTGATTCCCACGGGGGATCAGGTGGCGGAGCCCCGGAATCGGCGAGTCGAAGTGACTGTCCGCTAGCATGCGGTCTCCCCGCTTTCTTCCTCTGGCATGGAAACCGCTGAGTCTGGTGATGATGGGTCTGGGTCTGACCCTGGTGGCGCTCCTGCTGCACACCATTCGACCGCCCTTCCTCCGCAACCAGGAAAACCTGGTGTACGACTTGATGCTCCGGGTGTCCCACCGGCGACCCGAGCCAGGAGGGCCGATCATTGTGGATCTGGACGAGGCCAGCCTGAGGGACTTCGGGCAATGGCCCTGGCCCCGCTACCGGGTGGCGGAGCTTCTGGAGCGGATTACAAGTGCTGGCCCAAGGGTGGTTGGGCTGGATATGGTCTTCGCGGAGCCGGATTCCGGCTCCCTGGTTCAATGGAAGGGAGGGCTTGAACGGGAGCTGGGGGTGTCCCTCCAGGTGAAGGGCTTGCCTCCGAATCTGGCGGATTTTGATGCAGTTCTGGCCCGGGCCATGGCCAAGGGGCCATTCATTCTGGGTCACAAGTTCCACACCGGGCAGGAGGATTCGGGACGGGACTGCCTGCTGCATCCCATGGCCATGGTGCTTCGGCGCACACCCGGGGCAACCGCTGGGGCAGAAGGCCTATTCCAGGCCCGGGGGACCGCCTGCAACCTGCCTGCCCTCTCCAGGGCTGCGGGGGCCTCGGGCTTCTTCAACATCGTCCCCGATCCCGATGGGGTGCTCCGGCGCATGCCCATGCTGATGCGCTTCGGCGACGGATTCTACCCCTGTCTGGCTTTGGCGATGCTGGCCAAGGCCGAGGGTAATCCCCAGGCGGTCCTCAACCTGGATGCGGCCGGCCCTGTTGGTCTGAGTTTGGGGGGGCGCGATATTCCCTTAGATCCGAGAGGCAATCTGCTCATCCATTTTCTGGGCCGGGGAGGGGCCTTCGAGTATCTCTCCGCAGGTGCGCTGCTCCGGGGGGAGATCGCCCCCGAGAAGCTGAGGGGGCGTTTTGTCCTGGTGGGGACTTCGGCGGCGGGCCTGCGGGAACTCCGGGCGACGCCCTTTGACGGTGCATTCAATGGGGTGGAAGTTCATGCCACAGTCCTGGATAACCTTCTCCGCTCCGATTTTATTGCCCGGCCTTCCGGGGCCTGGGCCTGGGAGGCCATGGTTCTACTGGGGGTAGGGTTGGTCGCCAGTCTGCTGCTCTCTCATTTCGGGGCCCGCTTGAGTGGACTCTTCTCGGGTCTCCTTGTCCTGGGCATCCTGGGGACCTGCTGGGTGCTCATGAAACATGGAATCTTCGTGCAGCCACTTCTGTCGGTGCTGCTGGTCCTTGGCATCTTTGCGCTGCTGACCTGGTGGAAATCCCGCCTGGAGGAGCGCGCGCTGGATCAGCGCAACCTCGAGCTGATCCAGACCCAGGACCTGACCATCCACAGCATGGCGGTGCTGGGGGAGGCCCGGGATCCCGAGACCGCAGGTCACCTCCGCCGCACCCAGCACTACATGCGGATTCTCGCAAAAAGCCTCCGCGAGAACCCCAAGTACCGTCGCTGCATTACGGAGGAATACCTGGAGGCCCTTTGCAAGATGGCGCCGCTGCACGATATCGGGAAGATCGGGATCCCGGATCGTATCCTGCTCAAGCCGGAGGGACTCAGCCCGGAGGAATACGAGCAGATGAAGTCTCACACGCTTGTGGCTGGCCGCATCTTCGAGGAAGCGAGGGTGGAGCTGGGCCCCAACTCCTTCCTGATCGTGGCGGAGGAGGTGTGTCGCTGTCACCACGAACGCTGGGATGGCAGCGGCTACCCCCGGGGGCTGAAGGGGGAGGCCATTCCTCTCTCGGCTCGTCTCATGGCCCTGGCGGACGTCTACGACGCCATGGTGAGCCGACGGGTGTACAAGGATTCCATCAACCCGGAGATCGTGGCACAGCGCATCCAGGAGGGCTCCGGAACGCTCTTCGACCCGGATGTGGTGGAGGCCTTCCTACGGGCCCACGGGGACTTTTTCCGGGTTGTCGAACGTTACCCTTGATCCGCTT
Organism: Holophagaceae bacterium; assembly: GCA_017859955.1. GTDB lineage: Bacteria > Acidobacteriota > Holophagae > Holophagales > Holophagaceae > Holophaga. Next base: position 21,530 of record JAFNAB010000023.1, on the reverse strand, counting down.
CCCGGGGCAGGAGGCTGACGACCTGGTCGTCGGACTGGATGTGGTCGATCAGCCAGGTCTGGAGTATGGCCTCGGTCTCGGAGATCAGGCCGAGTTCCTGTCGGACGTAGCGGGCAAATAGACCGTCCACGGATGCCAGGAATTCCCTATGGGCCGCTGAGTGGGCTTCGCTGTCCAGGCCTGCTTTCCGGAGCAGGGCCTCCTCGGTCTTGAAGTGCACCCGGGTGTAGGCCTTGAGGAAGGAAAGGCACCAGCCCAACTCATCCTCTCCGGTGCCGTCCAGAATCGCCGTGTGCAGGCGGTTCAGGGCCTCGATCAGAGTCTTGTGCTGGGCATCAATCTCGGGATGTCCCGTCTCGAGATCCGGGGTCCAGGGAATCAGCAGGCGTTCAGACATTCCTAATACCTCGGTGGCTCCTGGGGATCGACGGGCCATGATATCCCGGAAATCCGAAGGCTTGGTCCAAGTGTCCTTCCGAAAACAGAAAAAGGACCTGGATTGCTCCAGGTCCCTTTTGGTCGGCGCGAGAAGATTCGAACTTCCGACCCCTACCACCCCAAGGTAGTGCGCTACCAGGCTGCGCCACGCGCCGTGAAGTTCTGACTCTACCTGCCTTTGGGGGGGGCGTCAAGCTCTGGTTTTGAGAGAGAGGCTGCCTGGGGGGGCTGGGCGAGGCGTTCTTGAAGCGTTCTCAATGATTCCAGGATGGGAGCCAAGCGAGAGCTTGGAGGGGGCTTGGGTTGAACTGGACCGGGTTTGCGGGGAAGGCTCTTCGGGGTAGGGAGTGGCACCGCTTGGGGTTCGGGGTCCTCCTCCGTTCCGAAATCCAGACCTCGGGTCAACTGGCCCGTCAGCAGGAGCTGGCGGCAATCGCCGACCGTGAGGCCCTCCGCCAACCAGGCCCGGATGCGCTCCAGGCGGGGGATCTCGTCCCGGTGGTAGTAGCGCAGATTGCCGTGGCTCCGGCGGGGACGGATCTCCGGGATCACCTGTTCCCAATACCGGAGATCCTTGGGCTTGACCCCAATGCGGGTGGCCGTCTCTCCGATCTTGAACCAGAGGCGTTCCATCAGGACTCCCGGGCCTCGATGCCAAGGGCCTTGAGGCGCTTGTAAAGATTGGACCGGTCCAGGCCGAGGCTTTCCGCCACCCGGGTCATGTTGCCGTTCTGGAGCTTCATCTCCCGTTGGATATAGACCCCCTCGAACCACTCCCGGGCCTCCTTGAGGCTGGTGAACTCGGGAAAGGAGAAGGGATCGGGTTCGGTGAGATGGCGAACAGCCAAAGGTCCGAGGTCCTTCGGTGTGATCTCTGAACCCCTGGCCAGGATCATGGCGCGCTCCATGAGGTTCTTCAACTCCCGGACGTTGCCGGGCCAGTCGTGGTGCAGCAGGGTATCCCGAGCCTCGGGGGCCAGGCGCTTGGGGGCCTTGCCTTGGGCTGCGGCGGTCCGGGCCACGAAGGCTTCGGCTAGTTGGATGAGCTCTTCGGGCCGGTCCCGCAGGGGCGGTACCCGCAAAGGCACCACCGCCAGCCGGAAATAGAGGTCTTCCCGGAATCGCCCGGTTTTGATCTCCTCGGTCAGGTCCTTGTTGGTGGCGGCGATGACCCGGACATCCACTCCCACGGCCCCGCCGCCGCCGATGGGTTCCACGCGGCCCTCCTGGAGGGCCCGGAGCACCTTGGCCTGGGTCTTGAGGGACATGTCGCCCACTTCATCCAGGAAGAGGGTGCCGCCGTGGGCTTCCCGGAATTTGCCCTTCTGGTCCCGGATGGCGCCGGTGAAGGCACCCTTCACGTGGCCGAAGAGTTCCGATTCGATGAGTTCCTCGGGGATGGCGGCGCAGTTGACCTCCACGAAGGGGCCCTTCACCCTGGGGCTGAGGTCATGGATCCGTCGGGCGATCTCCTCCTTGCCGCTGCCGTTCTCACCGGTGAGGAGCACCCGTCCCTCGGTGGGGGCCACCAGGGCCACATCCCCAAGGAGTCGTTTCATGGCGGGGCTCTCCGCCATGAAGAATCGGGTCTGATCCATTTCCTGGCGGAGTCGCTGGTTTTCCGCTTCCAGCCGCTTCTGGTTCAGGGCGTTGCCCACCACCAGGAGGAGGCGGTCCAGGTCAATGGGCTTTTCCAGGAAGTCGAAGGCCCCCATGCGGGTGGCCTGGAGGGCCGTATCGATGCTGGCGTGACCGGAGATCATCACGATGGGGAGATCGGGGCGGAGGGCTTTGGCCTGCTTGAGGGTTTCCAGGCCGTCCATGCCCGGGAGCCAGACATCCAGGAGCATGAGGCCCAGGCCTTCGCTGTCGGGGTTGTTGAGCAGCTCCAGGGCCTGCTCTCCCCGCTCCGCCTTGAGGATGGCGTAGCCCTCCTCGGCCAGGGTCTCCCCCAGGGAACGGCGGATGCCCGGTTCGTCGTCGACGATGAGGAGAGTGGCGGAGGGGCGCATGGATAAAGCCTAGCATTCCATGGCATTCAAGGAGCGTGTCACCATGGATGAAGGAGGAAACATGCTGGTGGATGCCCACTGCCATTTGCGGGGCAGTGAAGATGAAATCGAGGCGACCCTGGTGCGGGCCCATAAGGCGGGTGTGGGTGGCTTTGTGGCCGTGGCGGCCGAACTGCCGGATGCGGAGCCGGTTCTGGCGGTGGCGCGCCGCCATGCCGATGTGGTGGCCAGCCTTGGGGTCCATCCCCATGAGGCCAGCACCTGGATCCCCGGGACAGAGGCCCACCTGGAGCAGCTTCTATCGGCACCCGAGGTCCGCTTTGTGGGCGAGACTGGTCTGGATTGGCACTACGATCTCAGTCCCCGGGAGGTGCAGGAACAGGTCTTCCGGGCCCATATCCGGTTGGCGAAACGGCTGGGGAAACCCCTCATGATCCATACCCGGGCGGCGGGCCAGGAAACCCTTCGGATCCTGCGGGAGGAGGGCGCTCCTCCGGTATCAGGAGTGATCCACTGCTTCAGCGAGGATAGGGCCTTCGCCCAAGTGGCTCTGGACATGGGTTTCTACCTGAGCTTTTCCGGCATCATCACCTTCAAAAATGCAGCGGAGCTGGCTGAGATCGCTGCCTGGGCTCCTGCGGATCGCATTCTGGTGGAAACGGACTCGCCCTATCTGGCACCGGTTCCCCACCGGGGGCGGACCAATGAGCCCGCCTATGTCCTCCATGTCGCGAGACATCTTGCTACCCTTCGGAGCATCTCCTTTGAATCCCTGGTGGCCCAAACCACCCAGAACCTGGAGGCCTTGTGCGGCTGGGCTCCCTCTTCCTGATTTCTGCCTCTCTGGTGGCCCAGATGCCGGAGGTCCAGAAATCGCTCCCCTGGGAGCACCTCCAGCAGCCATCCTGGCAGCTGGCAAGTTCCCTTGCGGAACCCACTCCCCAGGTGTTTCTGGTGACCCAGTCCGTCGATCTGCCGCTTCGGGTGGAACTGCGGGGTGACGGTTCTCTGAGGATTTTGGATCCCAGGGGGCTGGTGACCCTCCGGGCCGGGCTGCCTGGGCGCCCCACCCGGGCCTGGCGGGATGCGGGCGTCCCGGTGGACCTTAATCAGCGGGATTTTCGCTTTCCCATCCGTTCCGGGCTGGATGGCGGAATTGGCACCATGCCCCTGGCCCCTGGCGAGGACTTCCGTCCCCTGCTTTCCGGCCTGCTCTGGATCCTGGATGATTCAGAGCGGATCCTCACGGTCCTGAATCCGGCCCGGGCCCAGGTGGCCTTCGTGCCCCTGCCGGCGGGAGGCGGCAATCTGGATTGCCGCTTCCATCCGGATCACCTCGAGGTGTGGACCGGCGGGGAAAGCCTCCAGGGACGCCGGGAGCGGGTGGCCTGGACTTTGCCGTGGGTGGCCCTCCTGCCCCAGTTTCTCTCTCTGGCCTCCCCCAGGCCTGCGGGTCCCTCTGGGACGGCCCTGAAGCCTTTTCCCAGCGAATAGTTGGCCGTTGACAGTTCCCCTGGAGGGCGGAATAGTCAGGCAGGTCTCCGAGGTTGCTGATGTCCAGAATCACTGCGTTGGAAAACGCACATATCTCGCTCTGGTTCTACCCAGACATTAAAATCGTCCACCATCAGATCCACCGGTACACCTCCGGGGCTCTCCTGAGGGAGGCCAACGAGAAGGGCGTCGAGCTATTGCAGCAGCATGGTGCCTGCAAGTGGCTGTCCGATGACCGGAACAATGGTCCCCTCCCCCCTGAGGATCTGGCCTGGGCCCATGACAACTGGACGCCTAGGGCCATCAAGGCCGGGTGGAAGTACTGGGCCCTGGTCATTCCCGAGAAGGCCGTGGCCCAGATGAACATGAAGCGCTTCCAGGCCGAATTCGCTCAGGCAGGGGTGACGGTCCAGACCTTCAACGATCCGGAATCCGCCATGGCCTGGCTGGTCAAGCAGTAGCTTCCCGAAAATGCGCCAAATGCTGTCAGCGCCGGTCCTGGGGACCGGCGCTGGTGTTCTACATCGGCTCTTCGTGCTTGCACTCGGGGCAGAGCAGGAAGGTGATCGGGTCCTTGCCCCGGGGCTTCTTGGTCTTCTCGGTCATGTAGCTGTTCTTGCAGCCGGGGCAGGAAATGGGGACGGGCTTGTCCCAGGCGGTGAAGTCGCACTTGGGATACTTGGTGCAGCCGTAGAAGACCTTGCCGAAGCGTGACTTGCGGGGGCTCAGGTCGCCGCCGCACTTGGGGCAGGGCACCCCCAGGATCTCCTTCTTGACGGTCTTGCACTTGGGGTAGTCCACGCAGCAGATGAACTCACCGTAGCGTCCGTGGCGCTTGACGAAATCCTTTCCGCAGGTGGGGCACTTCTCCCCGATGGGCACGTCGGCAGGCACCGGCAGCCCCTTGGGATCGGCTTTGACGATGCCTTTGCAGCCTGGGTAGTTGGGGCAGGCCCAGAAGGGCCCCCACTGGCCCTTGCGCAGCGTCATGGGTGTGGCGCCGCAGAGGGGGCATTCCGGGGCGTCCGCGGGCTCCTCCAGCTGTTCCAGTTCCTCCGTGTGGTCGCACTCAGGGTATTTGGAACAGCCCAGGAAGAGACCGTTCTTGCCGATGCGCTTGAGCATGGGAGCGCTGCACTTCTTGCAGACGCGATCCGTGGGGATGCCGGCCTTGAGGTTGGCCATCTCGGAACCGGCATTCTTCAGCAGGTCCTCGAAGGGGCCATAGAAGGCCTTCATGGCCTTCAGGAAGCTGAGTTCACCGGCCTCGACGCGATCCAGCTGGCTCTCCAGACCGGAGGTGTAGCTGGGGTCCATGAGCTCGTGGAAGCCCTGCACCAGGAGTTCGGTGACCACCATGCCCAACTCGGTGGGCTTGAAGCGCCCTTCGACCTTGCGGACGTAGTCCCGGTCCACGATGGTGGCGATGATGCTGGCGTAGGTGGAGGGGCGTCCGATGCCGTCCTCCTCCAGTTCCTTCACCAGGGTGGCCTCGGAGAAACGTGCCGGGGGCTTGGTGAACTGCTGGTCCGTCTCCAGGGTCTCCAGCTTCAGGCTTTCGCCCAGTTTGAGGGCCGGGAGCCCCACCACTTCCTCATCCTCGTCCTCGGAGCTGCCCAGGGTCTCGGCCTTTTCCTCCTGGTTGGCGCGGTAGACCGTGAGCCAGCCGGGGAAGCGCTCGATCTCGCCCTTGGCCTCGAAGGCCGCCTCTTCGCCCTTGTCGAGGGCCGCAGCGGCTTCCACCACGGTCTCGTCGAAGCGGGCGGCCTCCATCTGGCAGGCCACGGTGCGGCGCCAGATGAGGGCGTAGAGACGCAGCTGGTCGCCGTCCAATCGCCCCTTCAGGCTTTCGGGGGTGCGGGTGATATCTGTGGGGCGGATGGCCTCGTGGGCCTCCTGGGCGCTGCCCTTGCCCTTGTAGATCCGGGGTTTGGCCGGGAGGTAGTCCTGGCCGTACTGCTTGGCTACGAAGTCCCTCACCGCTTCCACCGCTTCCGGGGCCAGGCGTGGGGAGTCGGTTCTCATGTAGGTGATGAGGCCGATGGGGCCTTCGCCGAAGTCGATGCCCTCGTAGAGGCGCTGGGCGGTCTGCATGGTGCGGGTGACGCTCATGCGCAGCTTCTGGGCGGCGTCCTGCTGGAGCTTAGCGGTGGTGTAAGGGGCGCCGGGATTGCGCTTCTTTTCCTTGGTCTCCAGCCCTGTCACCTTCCAGGCGGCCTGGAGGATCTGGTCCCGGAGGGCGTGGGCCTGCTGCTCATTCTCGATGCGACGACGGGTTTCCTTATTGCCCAGCTGGAGGGTCTGCCCGTTGATGCGGGTGAGACGCATCCAGAATTGGGGGGGAAGCTTGGCGGCGAACTTGCCCTTCAGGACCCAGTACTCGATGGGGTTGAAGGCCAGGATCTCCAGCTCCCGGTCCACGATGAGGCGGACCGCCACACTCTGGACCCGGCCTGCGCTCAGGCCCCGCTTGACCTTGTCCCAGAGCACCTGGCTCACCTTGTAGCCCACGAGGCGGTCCAGCACCCGGCGGGCCCGCTGGGCATCCACCAGATCCTTGTTGATCACGGTGGGATTCTCCATGGCCTTCTGGATGCCGGCGGGCGTGATCTCGTGGAAGAGTACCCGCTTGACGGGCATCCCTTTGGGGGGCTTGATGGCTTCGTGGAGATGCCAGGAAATGGCCTCTCCTTCGCGATCAGGGTCAGTGGCGAGGATCAGTTCGTCGGCGGTCTTGGCGGCGGCCTTCAGTTCGGCGACCACCTTGAGCTTGGCGGGGGAGATCTCGTACTCCTCCTGGAAGCCGTTGTCGACATCCACGCCCAGCTTCTTGGGCAGATCCCGGATATGGCCTACGGAAGCCAGCACCTTGTACCCCTTGCCGAGGTACTTGGTGATGGTTTTGGCTTTGGACGGGCTTTCGACAATGACGAGCTTGGTCAAGGGAGACTCCAGGACTGGGATGATGAGGTCATGGATGGGAGGCTTGTCAAGTCCCCAAGGGCAGATTCAGGTCCTCAAGCAGGTCCATGGCTGAACGGCAGACCCGCGCTGCGCCTTCTCTCAGGAGAAAATTTGGCCCCTCGGCCAAGGAATTTTCAGGGGCACCCGGGCAGACCCACAATTCCTTGCCCAGATCCAGCGCCAGTCGTCCCGTGAGGAGGGAGCCGGAGCGCAAACCGGCCTCCACCACCACCACGCCCTGGACCCAGGCGGCAAGGATGAGGTTCCGTCGGGGGAAGTGCCATTTCCGGGGAGGGGCCGAAGGAGGGAAGGGCGTGATGACCCCACCTCCGGTCGCCACCATGCGCGCCATGAGGCCCCGGTGTTCCGGTGGGTAGGGGTGGTCCAGGCCCGAGCCCAGGATGCCCCAGGTGGGACCGGCCTCCAGGGCCCCTTCGTGGGCGGCTCCATCGATGCCCCGGGCCAGACCCGAGAGCACCTTCACTCCCCGGCGGGTCAGGTCCCGGGCCAGGCGCCGGGCCCTTTCCCGGCCTTCGGGACTGGCCTGGCGGCTTCCCACCAGGGCCAGGGCAGGCCCTGCCGGTGGCAGGGTTCCCTGGACCCACAAGGCCACCGGATAGGGCAGGGGGTCCAGGAAACGGGCTAGGTCCTCATCCCCTGGGAGCAGTAGGCGGGCACCCCGGGCTGCCGCATCCTTGCGGAATTGGGGAAGCTCCCGTTCCAGGCGCTCCAGTTCCATGGCCTCACGGGGGGAAAGCACCGGCCTTTCGCCCGACTGGTACTCCCCCCAGAGCTCCGCCTTCCGGCGTTCCGGCCACGGCAGCAGCGAGAAGGCGAGGGCCCACGGATCGAGGTTCATAGGTGCCGGAAGGAATGTCCCACCATGCCCCGGGTCGCCCTGTCTGGCAAGGCAATATTTAATTAAGCATTAATGAATAATCAGGGATTCCATGGCTTGCCTGCCCATGGGGCCCCAGGCTCGGCTATCTCGGCTGGCGGGGCGGTTGTCCCCCAGCACCAGATAGCCCTCATGGGCGTCCCAGGGGCCGCCATTCCCTGACTCCCGGTACCGGAGGTAGGGCTCTTCCAGGGGTTGACCATCGAGGCAAAAACGGCCTTCCTGGAGGGAGAGTCGCTGACCCGGAAGGGCCAGGAGCCGCTTGACGGCCTCGCCCTCGGGGGCCTGGACCACCCAGATCTGTCCCCTTCGGGGCGCGGGGGCGCACCAGGCGCGGAGAGCGAAGCACATCTCACCGTCCCGCAGGGTGGGGGCCATGCTCCGCCCCTGGATCCGGACGGGGTGGATGAAGGCAAGGGGTGCCAGGGCCAGGGCCATGGCGGCGACGAAAAGGGAAAGCTGCTTCATGGGCGGAGCGCGAGTCTCCGGCCCCGGCCATCCGTCAGGGCCACCTCAGCGAGGCGGGCGGGGGCGGGAACCTTGGGGGCGAGTTCGGTCAGCAGGTGCTTGGTCAGGGCCAAGGGACTGGGGAGCTCGGTCAGGCACCGGCCATCCAGGGGCGCCAAGAGCGCGTCCAGGGCCGCCTCCAGGTCCCGGAAGTCCACGACCACATCGAAGGCGTCCAGACCCTGGGCCTCGGTGATGACCTCGACCCGGTAATCATGCCCCTCCCAACGCCCATCGGCGGAGGGAAACACCACCGAGAGGGGGCGCTCGACGGCCGCTTGGAAGATACGGGAAGAAGGGGCAGAGTTCGCCATGCCACGATGATGCCACTGCTCCGCTAAACTATCCCCTGCTTCTTGCTCTGGAGACTCCATGCCCGACTTTTCGACCCAGGGGGCCCGTCCCGGTGTGGTGCGAGAGGTGCTGGAATTCGATGTGCTCTTCGTGGGAGGAGGGCCAGGAAATCTGGCGGCCCTATGGCGCCTGCTGGATCTGATCGAGGCTCAGCAGCGCAAAGGTGGAGCGCAGAAGCTTCAGGGCCTGACCATCGGGCTCATCGAGAAGGGGGATGAGATCGGCGGCCACGCCTTTTCGGGGGCGATCCTGGATCCCTCCAGCCTCCATGAACTCTGTCCCGACTACCTCCAGCGTGGTTTCCCCGTGGAAGGGCAGGTGGAGGAAGAAGAAGTCTGGCTCTTCAACTCGGATCGCGGCGGATTCAAACTCCCGGTGATCCCCTCCTTCCTCAAAAACCGCGGCAATCACGTGGTTTCGCTGTCCCGGATGGCGCGCTGGATGGCTGAGCAGATCGGGGCCCGCGAGCTGCCGGGCGTGGAGGTCCTGCTGCTTCCCGGCTTCGCCGGCATGAAGGTGCTCTGGGAAGCAGGGCGGGTGGCGGGGGTCCAGACCGCCGACCGGGGCGTGAATCCAGATGGTTCCCCAAAAGCCAATTTCGAGCCTGGGAATGACCTGCGGGCCCAGGTGACGGTCTTCGGTGAGGGCCCCAGGGGGCACCTCGTCCGGGAACTGGAGGAAGTGCTGGGGCTCCAGAAGGACGCCATCAATCCCCAGGTCTTCGAGACCGCCGTCAAGGAGGTCTGGGAAGTGCCCGCAGGGCAGGTGCCGCCGGGTTTCGTGCTCCACAGCACGGGGTGGCCCCTCGGCGAGGGCGAGTCCGGGGGCTCCTTCGTCTACGGCCTGGGAGACGACCGCGTGGCTCTGGGCTACGTCGTGAGCCTGGACACCCAGGACCCCTTCGCCGACGCCCACCTCGCCCTCCAGAGATTCAAGCGGCATCCCCGCATCGCCGAGCTGCTCCAGGGGGGTAGGGCGGTGCAGTATGGGGCCAAGGCGCTGGCCATCGGCGGGTGGCACTCCATGCCCCGTCTGGCCTTCCCGGGTGGGATGCTCCTGGGGGACGGGGCCCAGATGGTCAATGCGGCCCGGCTCAAGGGGATCCACCTGGCCATGAAGGCCGGACTCTGTGCTGCGGAAACCCTCTTTGACGCCCTGATGGAGGAGGACTTCGGCGAATCCAGCCTGATGCGCTACGCCACGGCCTTTCATGAATCCTGGGCTGCCGAGGAACTGAGATCCGCCCGGAACTTCCACGGGATTCTGACCCGAGGCATGACGCCTTTGGCCGCCCTCCGTCTTGGGGCCGGCCTGCTGACGGATGGCTGGGTGCCCTGCGATCCCCTGAGGGCTGAGCCCGACGCTTCCCGGACCCAGACCACCGAGGCCTATTACGGCAAGGCCGGTTTGCATCGCGAAGCCACGGACTCTGGGCTGAAGTTCGACGGGACCCGCTTCCTGTCGAAGCTGGATGACCTCCATCTGTCCGGGGTCACGCACGACGAGCACCAGCCCTCCCATCTGAAGATCCTGAAGGGAGACGAGGTCTGCATCGCCTGTTTCGAGACCAAAGGGGCCCCCTGCACCGTCTTCTGCCCGGCCCAGGTCTACGAAATGCATCCCGACGAGGGGGGGCGGGTGGCCCGGGTGGAGATCGCCTACGCCAACTGTGTGCACTGCAAGACCTGCGACATCAAATGTCCCGAACAGAACGTGATCTGGACCCCCCCGGAGGGCGGGGGTGGTCCCAGATACACCCTTTGCTGAGTTGATGCCATGAACCTGGATCCCCGCCTGCTTGAACTGCTCTGCTGCCCCGCCGAAGAGGCCGGGCAGGCCTGTCACGGAGACCTGGAGGAAACCCTCTCTGGGCTGCTTTGCCGGAAGTGTGGGCTAATCTACCCCATAGAGGATGGCATTCCGGTCATGTTGCCGGACCATGCCAAGCACAAGGAAGAACGATGAAACTTGATCGAAGCCAGGCGGAAAAGCTCCTACGCCAGATCCAGGGCCGAAAAGTCGCGGTTCTCGGCGATCTCATGCTGGACGAGTATCTGTTCGGAGAGGTCACCCGGATCTCACCGGAGGCTCCCGTTCCCATCGTCCGTGTCGTGCGGGAACGTTCCGTGCTGGGGGGCGCGGCCAATGTGGCGGCCAACCTCAAGGCCCTGGGGGCCGAGCCTCTCCTGATGGGCACCCTTCAGAATGACGCCGCCGGGAACCGTCTGTTGGGACTGCTGGCCAAGTTGGATGTCGGAGCTGACGGCCTGGTCTTCGACCCCAACCGTCCCACCATCATCAAGACCCGGGTCATCGGTCTCCAGCAGCAGATGCTGCGCATCGACCGCGAGGAACCCGGTGCCTTGGAGGAAGGGGCTGTGGAGGGGCTCTGCGCCGCCCTGGACCGCGCCCTGGATGAGGCCGAGGCCCTGATCGTTTCGGACTACGCCAAGGGCGTGGTGGGCGAGGTGCTCATGGAGCGGGTCCGCCAGGGCTGCCTCAAGCGGGACATCCCCTGGATTGTGGATCCCAAACCCAGTCATCGTGACTTCTACCACGGCGCCACCCTCATGACGCCCAATACCAAGGAACTGCTGGAACTGAGCGGCATTCCGATTCGCAACGAAGCTGACTTCTTCAAGGCCGGTCGGCTCCTTGCAGAGGATCTTGGTCTCAAGGGTCTCCTGATCACCCGCTCGGAGAAGGGCATGGCCCTCATCGCCCCCGAGGCTGGGCACCGGGAGCCCTGGCTCATCTCCACCGAGGCCCGGGAGGTCTTCGATGTGAGTGGCGCCGGGGATACGGTCATCGCCACCTTCGGCGCCGCCGTGGCGGCCCAGGCCGACTGGAAGGACGCGGCCATGCTGGCCAATGTCGCCGCTGGCGTGGTGGTGGCCAAGGTCGGCACCGCCACCGCCAGCCCCAGCGAAATCCTGGATCGCTACCGGGAGCAGGAGGCACTGTAGGTGTATCAGTCCGACAGCTCGACGCTCAATACAAAGTAGGCCCCGTGGGGCAGACGCTCCACCACGTGGGAGAAATCCAGGTCATAGGTATCGGTGGCACCTGGGCTCAGGCGACCCAGCCGGGGCCCCCCGCAGCTTGCCCCCAGGAGCCGGTCCTCCCGGTCGAAGACCGCCACGGCGAAGCCCGGATGCCGACCCTTGGCGCTGGTGTTGGTCACATCGACCTGGGCCCTGGCTCCAAGTTCGATGGTCTTGACGATTCGCAGGTCCTTCCGGTTGAAGAAGATGGAATTGACCTTGAGGCCGTCCAATTCGAGGTTCAATGGGATGAGTTGATCCCACTTGAAGTCGATCCGCTGGCTGGCAAAGCTCAGGGCTTTGGGCGCGCTTTCGGCAGCCTTGGGGGCTGGCGCTCCCTGGGAAGGGGTCAGGAGCAGCAGGGTGGAGAGCAGGAGGGGGGTCATGGTCTAGTTTCGTCCAAAAAGGCCCCCGAAAAGGCTCTTCCTGACCGGCTCCGGGTTCGGGGTGGCGGTCTGCGTCTCCTCGGGAAGGACGCTGCGCAGACGCTTGATGCGCTCAAATACAGGACGCAGGTTGGGGACCTTGGCGGCCTCGATCCAGTTCTCACTGAACTGTCGTGCGACCTGGTGACTGTCCAGGACCCGGCCCTGTTCAATCCAGGTTGAAATCTGATCCACGGTCAGGTTCTCGTAGAGGTCCTCCCCAATCTTCAACTTGAGCAGATTGGGGTCCTGGGCTGTCGGCACAGTGATGGGGGTCGGCTGCGGAGGGGGGAGGGCCGGGCTTGGTGCGGGCTGGGGAGCTGCCGTGAACTGGGGCAGTGGCATGGAAAGGGTCTGCGCGGCAGGGTTCACCTCGTCGGGACCCTGTGCCATTGCGGCCTGGAGGTCCTGAAGGTTCAACCTCACCGTCGTGCCCAGATCCCCTCCGGGGGTGGCGGTCCCCTTGTCGAGTTCGGTGGGTTGAACGCCTCCCAGGGTGTTCTCCAGAGCCTCCAGGGTGGCCTCCACATCCATGGGATTGGAGCTGCGGCTGCTGGAGAATGGGCGGGTCGCAGCCGCCGAGGGGGGGACATCTCCCAGCAAGCGGCTGATGGCGTCCTTGGCCGAGGTGTAATGGGCTTCTGAGGGGGGCGGTGGCGTGAAGTCGACCAGGGTGGTGTCCATGGACCCTTCGCTCTGCTCAAGGTCCCCCAGGGTCAGTGAGTCCGGCTGAGCGCCCTCGGCCAGGGCTGGACTCGGCTCCTCGATAAAAAAGTCGTCCTGGAACTCGATACCCGCCAGATCGCTGGCCGCAAGGCCCGGCACTTCTTCCAGCAATGATTCAGGGGGTGGCGGCGGCAGCAGGCGCTTGACCGTCTCCTGGATATCGAACAAGTGCCCGCATCGGAAGCACTTTGCGCGGCGGATTTCTATCCGAACCCGCTGGGGCCGAAGGCCGTAGTGGGTGGAACAACTAGGGCATCGAAGGGACTCGAGCACGGCTCTCTCCGGAGTGATTACCCAAAGCATAGGCGCATTCTCCGGAATGTGCAGCACGATGCCAGCTGGCCCGCCTCAGGGTATGCTTAGGACCACGCTGTTACTGGAGGCTGTTTGGCTGGATTGTTCATCACGATTGAGGGCGTTGAAGGCGCCGGGAAGTCCACTCAGATCCAGATGCTATTGAAGCGGCTGGTGGGGATTGGTGTTCCAGCCCTGGTCTCCAAGGAGCCCGGGGGCACGCCCTTGGGCCGGGAGCTGCGCACGCTGCTTCTGTCCCCACACGCCTCCGGGGAGAAGTGGTGTCCAGAATCCGAGCTGCTGCTTTTCTATGCTGACCGTGCTCAGCATATCGCCACGGTTATCCGCCCTGCCCTCGAGGCTGGACGCCTCATCCTCGTGGATCGCTTCGAGGATTCGACCCGCGCCTATCAAGGGGCGCAGGGGATCCCTGAGGCCACCATGGACAAGCTGGGCGAGGTGGTCCTCGGGCGCCTCCGACCCCACATGACCCTCGTCCTGGACATGGAGCCGGCCGAGTCGCTTGAACGGGTCCGTGTCCGGAATGCCGCTGCGGGAGAGACCTTCAAGGAGACCCGCTTCGATAACGAAACCCTGGAATTCCATACCCGGGTCCGGAAGCGTTTCCTCGCCATCGCCCAGCGCGACTCCCAGCGGGTCGCCCTGGTGCCCGCGGACCGCACTCCCGAAGAGGTGCATGAAGCCATCTGGGCCCACCTCACTCCCCTGCTCCGAAGTTCCGGCCACCCGGTAGAGTGATGTTCCATCCTGGGCTTAAGGGGCACCTGCCCGTCCGCCAGAGGCTCCTGGATCGCCTGGAATCCGGGCGCCTGTCGGGCTCCCTGCTCCTGGCGGGCCCCGATGGGATCGGGAAGCGGCGGGTTGCTCTTGAGCTCCCCCAGCGAGAGCTCTGCCTCCGTCGCTGCGCCTGTGGTGTCTGTGAAGGCTGCAGGCTCTTCGAGACGGACCCCCTGCCGGTGGAGTTGCCCAACCTGCTTCGCATCGCTCCGGAAGGCAAGGCCGGGCTCATCCGGATCGGCGCCATCCGGGATGACGACCTGGTGGAAGGCGGTGTCATCCGTTGGGCGCACCAGGCGCCCCCCCCCGGCTGCCATCGTTGGATCCTGATCGAGGATGCCCATCGCCTGAACAGCTTCAGCGCCAACATTCTGCTTAAGACCCTGGAGGAACCTCCTGAGGGGACCCGCTTCCTGCTGGTCACCCATCGCCCAGAAGCGGTGCTTCAGACCATCCGTTCCCGTTGCGAGCGCATTCCCTTCCAGCCTCTGGCCCCCTCGGATCTTTCCGAGGTCGCCCTGAAGGCCGGCTGGGCCCCCTCCGATCTGGATGCCTGGCTGGCCCTGTCCGGGGGAACCCTGAGATATCTGGACCCCGCGGCCTTCCAACGGGCTCGTGCCCAGGCGGAGGCGTGGATGGAACTCCTGACCGGAGTGGCTTTTGCGAATGTCGCAGGATCCTTGCTGCCGGACAAGGACTCCTCCCAGGCCCAGGGTGAACAGGTGGGCCAGGCCTTGGAGTTGCTGCTCCTGGTCCTCCTGGATGTGGGACGACGGCGGGAGGGCAAGACGCTGCGTCTCGAACCTTGGAAAGGTTCCGTGGAGGCCATCGCCCAGGGCACGGTGGAGCTCCGCCGCCCTCAGGCCGCGGTGTTCGAGGCCATGCGGAACCTGACCCGCAACCCAGCCCCCGAACCTCTCCTGCGTTCCGTGGCGGCAACCTTCCGCTAGCCCGGGCGGTCCCCTGGCTTGGCATAGGCGAGGAGCTCGGCTGTGCCGAGCGAGGAGCGGGGTCCGGGGGACGCAGAGGGCCCGCAGGGGCCCAGGCGGTCCCCTGGCTTGGCATAGGCGAGGAGCTCGGCTGTGCCGAGCGAGGAGCGGGGTCCGGGGGACGCAGAGGGCCCGCAGGGGCCCGGGCGGTCCCCTGGCTTGGCATTAACTGGCGACCACCACCCGACCCTTGCCCTCGTCCTTGGCCTTGAACAGGGCCCGATCGGCTCTTTCCAGCAGATGGTCCGCACCATCGGCATGGGCCGGATAGGAGGCGATCCCGATGCTTACGCTGATGGGAATGCCCTCGGGCGTCGGCTCGGTCAGTCGCCGGATGAGGCGTTCCCCGAGCTTGGCCGCGCCCTGGGGCTGGGTGCCGGGCATGAGGATGCAGAACTCGTCGCCACCGTAGCGGTAGAGGCGGTCCTGGGCGCGGATCATCTGGTGGGCTTCCCTGGCGACCGTCGTGAGGACCCGGCTGCCCGTTGGATGACCGAAACGACTATTGAGGGCCTTGAGGTTGTCCACGTCCAGGAAGAGCAGGGAGATGGGTTCCTTACGGGAGGCAGCATCGCGGATCGCCTGGGGAAGCTCCGCTTCCAGGCATCGCCGGTTTTGGGCCACGGTCAGGTCGTCCCGGAAGGACAGGGACCTGCTGTGCTCCAATTGCCAGGCGGTCACCATGAGTTCTTCCACGTCCTTGATGAATCCCAGGAACTGCTGGGGGTCCCCCTGGGCTTCCCGCAGTCGCAGGAGGGCCACCTGCTCTCCGGGGCACAGGAGCCAGGCTTGACCCTCCTGGACCAGGTTGGCCCCTTCCTGCAGAGAGATGGGGGCTTCCGGAAAGCCTTCGCCTACTCGCTGATAGAAGGTGCCTTCTTCCCGGATCCAGATGGCACCGGCCCGCGCCTTTGAAAGCTTGATGGCCCGAGCCAGGATGGGTCGCAGCAACTCTTCAAGGGTGGCGAGGTGCAGCATCTGCCGCAGCCACCCCTCGCTGCCCAGATCGCGGTTCCGCAGGTGTTCCAGAGCCTCACGAACGGATTCCATGGGGCTCTCCTGTCGGATGACCCACCCGGGGCGCCGGGAGAGCACATCGCTGACTTCCTCCGGGGTACCCCCCGCGACCCACCACAGGATTTCGGTGCCCTCCATGGGGATATGCCTCGGGTCAGGACGATCGCCCACCAGGATGAGGGTGCCTTCCCCGGGCCCCTCCGATACGGTGATACCCCAGGCAGCCAAGGCCTCCCGCAGCATCGCCGTCTGGGGGCTTGGCAGCATTTCCTGGAGGTGTACGGTGGTCATTTGACCTCAATTCATGGCGGATTCAAGGCGTGCGGACAGGTGCTTCAGGTGGGAGCCCAGGGCCTCAATGGATGGCAGCACATCCCGTCCCCCCCTTTCAGATCGCACCCAGCGCTTGAGCAGGTTAACGGTCTGTGGATCCCTGACTCCCAAGGACTTGGCGATCTGAATGAGTTGATGAGTCGCACGGGTTCGTTCTGGACTCGGCTCCAGGCCCGCTTGGAGTGCGAGGCTGATCCTGAGTGCCTCCTGGGCGTGGGTCAGGTCCAGGCGGATCAGGGGTACCCGGCCGTTGATCCTCAGAAGGAAGATGTCCAGGAAGCGAAGGACCTCTCCCACCAGTTCCGTGGCGTCCCCAAGGGCCTGGCCGATATCCTCCGGGGAGTCCAGGGTGCGCATGAGCTGGGAGGCCAGTCGCTCGAACTCCAGGCGGTCCTGGCTCCGGATGAGGAGGAATTCCGGGCTGCGCCGGAAGGCCATGACCCGGCTCTGGGCCTGGGCAAGGGCGAGGGCGAGCCGAGGCATATCCCCGAGCTCCTGATGCACCTGGATCTGCTGGTAGGTGGGATCCAGGTGCTCCCAGAGGCGGAAGAGCCTCTGGCGCAGCCGGTCGCCTTCCTCTGCCAGGGAAGGGGAATCGGGGAAGAGACGCTTCCGGAGTTCGGGGGAGAAGAGGCCCACCAGGTCCGCCATCAGGACCCGCTGATGGCTCTGGAGGAGGGCTTTGAGGTTGTCCAGCGTGCTGGCCAGCTGGTCGGCATCGTTGTTGACCAAGGGGGGCTGAAGCATGCTGCGGATGGTGGCCTGGTCCTGGAGGAGTGAAAGCACGGCCTGCCGCAGGAAGGCGCCAAGGAGCAGAACCTCCTCGCTTCCCTTGGCCAGGTGGTCCGCCACGCGGGGGTGGTAGACCCGGTCCGCCAGGCGCCCCAGTTCGGTCTCGATGATGTAGAAGATGGGCACCAGGGCATAGCGCTCCTGGGTGGAGGCGTTGGCCGCCGGCTCCATCTGCTCCACCAGGGCCAGGAGGGCAAGATGGCTGGCCAGGGCCCGGGCCACGATCTTGAAGGCGGGAGGGTGATCTTTGCGCAAGTGCTTCAGGAGGGTCCGGACCTCCTCCGGGAGTTTCTGGGCCAGGAGGGCCTCCTCGATCCGGGGCAGGGACCAGCCCAGGTGGTTCCAGAGCCACTGAAGGCTTCCCCGGACCTGCTCCACGGCGGGCCAGTGGATTCCACGGTCCAGGGGTCTGAACAGGCTGATCCGAAGGCTGGTGAGGACGTACTGAACCAGGAGGAGGGGTTCTGCAAGGCGTCGGGTATTTTCTGGAAGCGCGCTTGCCAGGAGGGCCTCCAGCTTCCGGATGGATTCCAGCGGTCGGCCGGACTTGCTGCTTAAGGCGCGATTAAGCCCCTTGATCTGCTGATTGATGCGCTCCACCATGGCGGCGCCCCCGGGATCCTCCTCAAGCACCTGGAAAAGGTTCCTGAAGAGGTCACGGCTCTCCTGAAGGAAGGAGACCCACAGCTCGGAATTGCAGGCCTCTTCTCCAGCACTCATGGAGGAGGACATGGTTCGCAGGCTGGCGATGAGATCCAGTAGCTGGATCACCCATTCCGGCTCCTGGTGGTGGCTCAGAAGGGCGCGGTGGGCCGTCTGGGCCAGCTGTACAAGGTGTCCCAGGCTGTGCTGCAGGACCAATCCCATGGCCGGTCTTGCTTCGCCAAGGCGCTTGTCCGAGAACTGGTTGAGGAAGGATAGGAAAAGGCCGAAGGCGCGACGCAGCCTGAGCAGGGGTTGGGACTCCACTAGATCCGACCCTGCGGGCTGGACCTGATCGAGCAGGGGCATCAGATCCCCGCCACCAAGGCGGATTATCTCATCCAATAGCTCGAGATCCAGGCGGGAGAGCCCCTTCTCGCGAATGAGCTCCCGGACCAGATCCATGCGCTGATGGGGAGGTCTTGACAGGGACATGCCCAAAGCATAGCTGGTCCATGAATTTGTGCCAGATGCGGCGATATCCTTGACTGGGTGTTAGAATGCCGACAATTCCAGGTTCCGGAGGCGTCATTGGCCAGCAAGCTCGGCGAAATGCTTGTGAAAGCGCAACTCATCACCGACTCCCAACTGGAGGAGTCGATCCGGATCCAGCGTCGGGAGGGCGGTAAACTCGGCAGCATCGTGGTTCGCCAGGGCTATTGTTCTGACCAGGACATCGTGAGTTTCCTGGGAATGCAGTACGGTGTCCCGGCAGCAGACCTGGAACAGTGGCCCCCTATCGAGGGCGCGGTGATCGCCCTGGTGCCGGCGGACCTGGCCTTCAAACACAAGGTGCTTCCCCTGCAGAGGAGCGGGAATGTATTGACCCTGGCCATGTCCGACCCCACGGACATCTTCGCCATGGACGATGTCCGCTTCCATACGGGCTACAACATCGATCCGGTGGTCTCCTCCGAGATGGGTCTCGTCAAGGCTATCGAGCAATACTATGGCGGATCCAGCGCCCTGAAACTCCGGGAGGAGGGAACAGCGCGCCCTGCGGCGCCCAAGGATGGGCGTCAGCCCCATAAGGGCCCCCACGTCGACGATGGGGCCATGGACGCCGCCCTGGATCTCAAAGCCATGGAGGACGAGCTTTCCGACGTGGATACGGAATATGCCACCTTGGATGAGGACGAGGAGAATATCAGCGCCGCGGCCCTCATGAAGGGCAGCGAGGATGCTCCGGTGGTGCGCCTCGTGAACATGGTGCTCATTGATGCCATCCGGAAGGGGGCCTCGGATATTCACCTGGAGCCTTACGAGAAGAGCTACCGCATCCGCTACCGCATCGACGGCCTCCTGATGGAGGTGATGCGGCCCAACCTGAAGTTGAAGGATCCTGTCACCTCCCGCATCAAGATCCTGGCCAAGCTCAACATCGCTGAGAAACGCCTCCCTCAGGACGGGCGCATCAAGCTGAGGGTGAATCTTTCGGGTCAGAACAAGGTCATCGACTACCGTGTGTCCATCCTCCCCTGTCTCTTCGGGGAGAAGATCGTTCTCCGCCTTCTGGACAGCGACAAGCTCATGCTGGACCTCACGAAGCTGGGCTTCGAACCTGAAAGCCTGGTGGCCTGGGATCGGCAGATCTCCAAGCCCTACGGCATGGTGCTGGTGACCGGACCTACAGGATCGGGCAAGACCAACACCCTTTACTCGTCCATCGCCAAGCTGAATCAGGTGGACGTCAACATCATGACCGCCGAGGATCCCGTCGAGTTCAACTTCGCCGGCATCAACCAGGTGCAGATGAAGGAGCAGATCGGCCTCAACTTTGCCGCCGCCCTGCGCTCCTTCCTCCGGCAGGATCCCAATATCATCCTGGTGGGCGAGATCCGGGACTTTGAAACCGCTGAGATTGCCATCAAGGCCTCCCTGACGGGGCACCTTGTTTTGTCGACTCTTCATACCAATGATGCTCCCAGCACCATCAGCCGTCTCATGAACATGGGTGTGGAACCCTTCCTTGTGGCGACCTCGGTCAATATCATCTGCGCCCAGCGCCTGGTGCGCCGACTCTGCTCGAACTGCAAGGCCCCGGATCCCCACCAGCCTCCTCCGGAAGCCCTTCTCAAGGTTGGCTTCACCGAGGAGGAGGTGGCCAAGGGGGTCACCGTCTACAAGGGCATGGGGTGCGAGATCTGCAACAAGAAGGGGCTCAAGGGCCGCGTCGGCCTCTACGAAGTTCTGGAAATGTCTGAAACCCTGCGTGATATGGTCTTAACGGGCGCCTCGGCCATGGAGCTTCGTGAACAGGCTGTCAAGGAAGGCATGATTACTCTCCGGCGTTCGGGTTGCCGAAAAGTAATCGATGGAGTGACAAATATCGAGGAAATCGTCCGAGAAACCGTTCTATAAGGGGAGGGGGTTCCCATGTCAGACAATGGAGCCAGTTACGTAGTTCCACTTCAGCAGTTGCTTCGTACGATGGTGGAGTACGGGGGGACCGATCTCCACATCACGACCGATTCGGCGCCCCAGATCCGGATTGACGGAAGGATGGTGCCTCTCAAGCTGCCCCCCCTGGACGCTGCTCAGACGCGCTGGCTCTGCTACGGCGTGATGACCGACCAGCAGAAGCACCGCCTGGAGGAAGACCTGGAGGTGGACTTCTCCTTCGGTCTCCAGGGTATTTCCCGTTTCCGGGCCAATGTGTTCAACCAGCGTGGTGCTACGGCGGGATGTTTCCGGACGATTCCTGAGAACATCCGGTCCTTTGATCAGTTGGGACTCCCCACGATCGTCCAGTCCCTTTGCGACAAGCCTCGGGGCTTGGTCCTCGTGACGGGGGTCACGGGTTCAGGCAAGTCCACGACCCTCGCCGCCATGGTGGACCGCATCAACGACACCGAACCTCTTCATATCCTCACGATCGAGGATCCCGTTGAATACGTTCACCATCACAAGCGCAGTCTGGTGAACCAGCGGGAGATCCACGCGGATACCCACAGCTTCAAGAAAGCACTGCGGTCCGCCCTGCGTCAGGATCCTGATGTGGTGCTGGTGGGTGAGTTGCGGGATCTGGAAACCATCGAGTCCGCTCTGACCATCGCCGAAACCGGCCATCTGACCTTCGGCACTCTGCACACCAGTTCTTGCGTCCAGACCATCAACCGTCTGATTGATGTCTTCCCGGCGCACCAGCAGCCCCAGGTCAGGGCCCAGCTCTCCCTGGTGCTGGAGGGTGTTGTCTGCCAGTCCCTCATCCCCAAGTCCAGCGGCAAGGGCAGGGCCCTGGCTATCGAAGTCATGATTCCCAACCCTGCCATCCGGAACCTGATCCGTGAAGACAAGGTTCACCAGATCTACAGCATGATGCAGACGGGGCAGTTGAAGTACGGGATGCAGACATACAACCAGAGCCTCTCCGACCTGGTCCTCAAGGGAGATATCACCCAGGAAGTGGCCCTCACCTACTCCAGCAACCCGGACGAGCTGCGAGAACTCATCAATCGTGGGGTTGGCACGGCTTCTTCCAATCCCGCTCCCGCTCCCAAAGGCGCTGCGTCAAGTGTTCTTGGGGGACGCAATCCCAACATTAAATACACCTGATCGCTTCACAAGTCGTAAATAGGGTCCTATCCTTAGCCTAGCCATCAATTTTGGAAGAGGTGCCCATGCCAGCGTTTGTGTGGAAAGGCAAGAATCGGCTCGGCGAGCTGCAGGAAGGCGTCATCGTGGCCGATGGCCGGGATTCTGCGACCGCCACCCTCAAGCGCAACGGGATCCAGGTTCTTTCC
>JAFNAB010000219.1 GCA_017859955.1 Holophagaceae bacterium | reverse complement strand
CATTGGACATGGAGGCTCGCTTCGGCGTGAAAAGATGGTTCAGGCACCGGCCTGGGCTGCGTCATGGATCATCATGGAGGAGGCGCCCCCATCTTCCAAGGGCCCCGTCCCACCCGAAAGGAGATCCCTTGTCCCATCCAGACTGCCGAGCCGACTGGTGGGTCTACATCCTCCGCTGCGGTGACGGCAGTCTCTACACCGGCATCGCCAAGGATGTGGATGAGCGGCACGCGAAGCACCAGGCGGGCAAGGGCGCCAAATACACCCGCGGGCGGGGTCCCCTGGAAGTGGTCTACCGGGAGCGGGTGGGCAGCAAGAGCGAGGCGGCCCGCCGTGAACTGGCCATCAAGAAGTGCTCTCGGAGTGCAAAGGATCTCTTGATCGGGCAGGACGCCGACACCCTGAGGGCCATCGCCGCCTCGGGCTAGGCCACCACATCCAGGCTCGGAGCCTTCTGCCTGTCATTTCCGGCGGTGCTTCTGTATGCGGCGCTGGCCGTTCTGCCCTGAGGGGTGGCCTGACTCTGGCGGGCCAGGTCCGAGGCGGCCTGGGCTTCCATCTGGGTGGCTGCGGCGGCGACCTTCTGATCCTGGGGCGAGGGGTCAGCCGGGGCCAGGGCTGCGGCGCGGATCTGGCGGGCCTTGGCCATGGTGGCGGCGGGATCATCCTTTACCCCACTGGAGTCGATGGAGACCTCGCCGCCCACCGCATAGCGTTTGCCATCGGGACCCTGGGCATAGGTGAAGGTGGCGCCTCCCTGGGCCAAGCCTCCTGCGGCGGACAGGTGAGCAGCTTCGTGGGCCCGCACGGCGGCATCCCGCGCCTTGAGCGAGGCAACCTTGGCCTGGGCCTCTGGAGATAGCTGGAGGGTGTCGGAAGTGCCCTTGGCTTTTCCCTCCTGGCTGGTCCCCTGGCCTTTCTGGGTTTCCTGAGCAGACACACTGACCGCACCCGTCGTCGGGTTGGCCTGGGTGGGGTTCAGGGCCGTGATGTCCATGACGAATTCTTATCGGCATCCATGATGAACCTGATAACGCCCTGATGGAACTGGGCTCCAGGCGGATAAGCTGGAGACGGAGGTTCGGTTCGTGGCAATCAAAAGTCCCTGGTGGTGGAAGCTGGTCTCACCGCACCGGAGAACCCTCCTGCTGGGGCTCGGGGCCACCATCCTGTGCAGCGTGGCGGCCTCCTGGGTGCCCTACTGGTCCGGTCGGGCCGTGAAGGCCCTGGAGCTGAGCCAGTGGACTCGCTCCCGCCAGGCCCTGGTCTGGATGCTGGTCTTCACGCTGACAGCCGGGATCGGGCGCTACCTCATGCGCAACATCCTCATCGGCCTCTCCCGGACCGTGGAGCGGGAGCAGCGGGAAGAGCTCTACGCCTTCTTCCTGGCCCGTCCCTTCGCCTTCTTCGAGCGCCAGCAGGTGGGTGATCTCATGAGCCGCATCGGGGACGATGTCTCCACGGTGCGCATGGTCACCGGCCCCGGCATCATGAGCTTTCTGGCTACGATCTCCATGCTCCCGATCTCCCTGGGGCTCATGTTCCACGCCAGCCCTCGGCTCACGGTGGCGGTGCTCCTCCCCTTCGCCTTCCTGGGGGGGGGCTTCTATCTCATTGGACGATGGGGACATGCCCTCCAGCAGAAGATGCAGGTGGTCAATTCAAAGATCAATACCTTCAGCCACGAGGCCATTTCCGGGGAGCGGGTGGTGCAGGCCTTCGGCCTTGAGGATGCCCGGGTCCGGGAATTCCAGGATCTGAGCGAGGAATATGCCCGGCTCAGCATCCGCCAGACGGTGCTCTGGGGAGCCTACGCACCGGTGGCCGGGATCATGGGGGGTGCCTCCATTCTGGCCCTGGTGGGCTACGGTGGGCACCTGGTGCTCCAGAAGAGCCTTCATATCGGCGATCTCACGGCCTTCTCCGGGTATCTGGTGGCCATGGGCTGGCCCGTCATGTCCCTGGGCTGGGCGGCCAATCTCTTTCAACGCGGCAAGGCGGGTCAGGAGCGCATCGATTTCGTCCTCAACTCGCCGGAGCCGCCGGTTCCAGTGGGGGCTGTCCAGGAGCTTCCTTCGGGCCCGCTGGCCCTCCAGGGCCGTGCCCTGGTCTCCCGCTTCGATTCAGGGCGGGGTCTGGGCCCCCTGGACCTGGACCTGGCCCCGGGCGGCAGCCTCGCCATCGTGGGGGGCATTGGCTCCGGGAAGACCATCCTCCTCCAGCTCTTGGCGGGGTTGCGTCAGCCCACTGAAGGTGAGATCCGGGTGGACGGGGCGGTCCTGGATGCAGATCGCATGCGCTGGCACTGGGCCGGGCTGGGATGGGTGCCCCAGGAAGCCTTCCTCTTCTCCACAACCCTTCGGGAAAACCTGGCTTTCGGGCGGCCCGGAGCCAGCGATGAGGAACTCTGGGAGGTGGCCCAGGTGGTGTGCCTGGACGACCTGATCCGGCGCCTGCCCCAGGGACTGGATACGGTGGTGGGCGAGCGGGGCGTGGTCCTGAGCGGCGGAGAGCGTCAGCGCACGGCCCTGGCCAGGGCCCTCCTGCGGAAACCCCGCCTGCTCCTGATGGATGATGCCCTGAGCGCCGTGGACGCCGAAACGGAAAGCCGCATCCTGGAGAACCTGCGGGGCTTCCTGGGTCGGGGCCGGGTGATCCAGCAGGGCACTTCCCAGGACCTCTCCCAGGTGTCCGGACCCTTCGCCAGACTGCGGATGCTGCAGAGCCTGGAACGGTCGCTGGAGCAGCCGACCGTCTGAATGGTCATGCGGCAAACATGAAAAGGCGAATTGTAATAAATAATTATTTTTATTTAATCCATTTGTCCTTTCATCCGGGCGAGGCTCCTGGTGGCCTGATGGTGTGAGTAAGTAGGGTCTGCTCCGCCGGGGGCAGAGCAGGCGCAGGGCACCATACGGAATTATGGGTCAACCCCTCGATGCGCAGGTCTGGGCGGTCCTGGCAGACCCCTTCGACTGCCTGACTCAAACCAGGGAGCAAGCGCCGAAGCGGACCCATCACATTCGAGTCCCCATGGCCCCAGGAAAGGTTCCGCGATGGGGTGTTTTGATGAAATATGCGGCCGAATGTTGACAAATGTTCGGGCAGGCTCGTAAATTATAGGGCCAGCAGTCCGTTCATCTTTTTTATAACCTGTGCCAGGAGGTGCCCATGAAGGCCCTATCCACTGCGTTTCCCCTTGCCGCAATACTCGCCCTGACCATAGGTTGCGGTGGTTCGGATTCGGATCGGCCGAAATTCGGAGTTGTGGCTCTCGCCGAAGGAGGCATCTCCATCGTCGACCCCGTGACCCAGAGCGTCGGGGCGCCCGCACTCGTCGGCGAGCTTGGCACTGCGGGGGGAGGTCGCTTCGATGTGGCCATCGCTCCTGGAGGCGACACGACGCTGGTTTCCAACTTTGGCGACAGCCTGGTGTATTTCATCAACACCACCGACACCACCAATCCGGTTGTGACCAACAGCGTTGATATCGGATTCTTCGCAGAGGATATCGCCATCACCCGCGATGGCAAGTTCGCCCTGGTCACCGATGGTGGGTTCTCCCCCACGGTCGCCGTGGTGGACATGGCAACCCAGACCCTTCTGAATACCTATACTTCAGAGGCCATTGTCGTCGACGACACCACGGATCCGGTCACGACCTACACCCCCAACTTCAATGCCATCTCGATCTCTCCGGATGGCAAGACCGTTCTTGCCGCCGACTACTTCTATGGAGCGGTCGTGGCCCTCACGCTTGATGCGACCGGCACCCTTACCTATGGCTCATATGTCAGCCTGCTGCCCGATGCGACCAAGCCCGGCCAGCTCTTCCGGCCCGTCAATATCACCATCGCCCCGAACGGGAAGACCGCTGTGGCCGCTGTGACCGGGTACACCAATGAGGAGGACCCGGAGAATACCTTTGAGGTCCTGGGCTTCCCCACGGTCAAGATCACCTCGCCCGGAGTCATCTCGCTTGGAAACTACAATGTCACGACCCGGAGCCTGAAGGCTTCCCAGACGGCCGTCTTCAGCCCTTCCGGCAGCAAGGTGTACGTCTACTGCACGCCCGTGGTTCCGACTCCTGCTCCGACGACGGAGCCCGGCAATGTGATCGTGGAACTGGACATCGCTGCTGGTGGGGTTCTCACGGATGCCGGCAAGGTGACGGAGCTCGGGTTCATCGGCAGGAGCCAGCTCTTTGGCGTGGATACCATGGCCCTGGATCGTTCGGGAAGGTACCTCTACGTCAGCAACATGACCCTGTCCGGAGCCAAGAGCGAGCTCGAGGTGCTGGATCTGCACCGGCCTGAATTCATCAAGACCCTGCCCTTTGCCGACATCGACATCGATGAGGATGGCACTGGGGAAGCCACTCTGCCTACGGGGATCTGCTTCGCCCCTTGATGGCAGGATGAAATAAATGGCTGACTCAGTCGGCCGGATGCCGCTCAGTATTTTGACTGAGCGGCATTTTTTATGTGCTTGTTTGGTTATAGAGATTGCGGATGGCTCTGTCGCTCGCCCTGCAAGGCTTCGTGCCATTCCAATCCCGAAGGGATCTTTGTCTGGCTCGTGGTTCCTGTTTTCCGCGGGCGGCGCCTTCCCCGGTCCATCTCCCGCTTGCTCTCCCGTTCCTTGAGGGCCTCGCGCTTGTCGCCCAGGGTCTTGCCCTCGGCCAGGGCGATCTTCAGCTTGATGATCCCCTTGGCGTTCAGGTAGATGGATAGCGGGATGATGGTGAAGCCCTTGCGGGTGGCTTTGGCGATGATGCGGGTGATTTCGGCGCGGTTCAGCAGGAGCTTGCGGGGGCGCAGGGGGTCATGGTTGGCGTAGGTGCCGAAGAAATAGGGCTGGATGTTGCACTGCTTGAGCCAGAGTTCGGTGCCGGAGATGTCCACGAAGGCATCCTGCAACTGCCCTTTGCCCTCTCGGAGAGACTTCACTTCGGTGCCCTGGAGGGCGATGCCCGCCTCCCAGGTCTCCAGGATGTGATAGGCGTGGAGGGCCTTGCGGTTCCTGACCAGATCCTCGCTCATGCCAGGGCCTTCCTCCGGGACCTGAAGTACTCGATCACGGCGGGCAGGACGGAGATGACGATAATGGCGACCAGGACGGCCTCGAAGTGGGCCTTGACCCAGGGGATGCCACCGAAAACCCGTCCGGCGGCCATGACCAGACCCACCCAGAGGACGGCTCCGCTGATGTTGTAGAGGGCGAAGTGGCTGTACGTCATCTTGCCGATGCCCGCCACGAAGGGGGCGAAGGTTCGGACAATCGGCACGAAGCGGGCGAGGATGATGGTCTTGCCGCCGTATTTCTCGTAGAACTCGTGGGCGGCCATCAGGTGCTTCTTGTTGAGCCAACGACTTCCTTCGCTGTGGAAGACCGCAGGGCCAAGTCTGGCGCCGATGGAGTAGTTCACGGCGTCCCCGAGGACTGCGGCCACCACCAGCAGCAGGCCCACCAGCCAGAGATTGAGTGGGCTGCCGGGGATCGCTCCCAGGGCGCCGATGGCGAAGAGCAGACTATCTCCCGGCAGGAAGGGCAGAATCACCA
>JAFNAB010000218.1 GCA_017859955.1 Holophagaceae bacterium | reverse complement strand
AAGTTGGCCGCCGCCAGGCGATCCTGCTCCTCGAAGTCGCGGTCCGCCGCCATGGAGTGGACGAGGTAGTAGGCCGTATCGACCCCCGCCAGGGCAGGCGGCAGAGAATCCGGGTCCAGCACATCCCCCATGACCACTTCGCAGGTGCCCCGCAGCGCCTCCGGACGCCGCGCCAGACATCGCACCGGCACCCCCAGCTCCTTCAGCTTCGTCAGCAGACGGCCGCCGACATAACCCGTGGCGCCCGTGAGCAGCACCAAGCCTCCGACGCTCATAGGCCACCTCCCCGCCGGTCGTCGCGCGTGGCTGGATGGTACACCCACCCAGGAGTTGGGAGGCCCCGGCATGAAATACCCGTTAGACTGGCCCCGGGGGGGTGTGCCATCAAAAACCCGACGATGATCATGATGGTGACGCTGCTAGGCCTGGCCGTGGGCTGCGCGGAGCGTATCCCGGCCGTGCCCACCCCATTCAGGAACGCCGAGTTTCTTTCCAAACCGGACCTGACGCTGCAGATCCCGGGACTCCGTCCCTGCACTGAAGCGGCGGACAGCACCATCCATCTCAATTCCCAGCAGCCGGTGACCATCCTGGTGCATGGATGCAACGGCTCGGCGGGACGTTTCCAGGCCCTGGCCGAGGTCTTCGCCTTCCACGGTCAGCAGACCGTGGGTTTCACCTACGACGACCGGGATGAAATGATGACCACTTCCGGCGCCTTGGCCCGGGCCATTGAGGCTCTGGGCGCCCGGATGCAGAACAAACAGATCACCATTGTCGGGCACAGCCAGGGTGGCCTGGTAGCCCGGAAAGCCTTGGTCGCTGGGCGCCCCGATGCCCTCCGGGATCCCGAGCTCCAGATCCGCCTCGTGACCATTTCCACGCCCTTCTCGGGGATCAGGGCGGCACGGCATTGCGGCTCGCCCGTCGCGAGGATCATCAGCCTGGGGATGGTGATGCCCATCTGTCAGATCGTCACTGGGTCCAAATGGCGGGAGATCACCTACAATGCCCCTTTCATCACCAGACCGGGCCAGTTGTCGCCCCAGGTGAAGTCCCACCTCAAGGTCAACACGGACGAGCGCGATTCCTGCCGCACGGTGGATGCCGAGGGAAATTGCCTCAAGTCCGATTTCACCTTTTCCCTGGAGGAGCAGAACCAGCCCGAGGTGGACCGTGAACCCCGCTTGAAACGACTGGATGTCAAGGCAGGCCATGTGGAGATCGTGGGGGATCGCCAGGTGATCCCCGAGAAGTTAATCCGGATTCTCCAGCAGGAGGGCGTCATGGCGACCACGCGACCCGAAAGGCATGTGGATCTGGCAAAGCTGCTGGCAAAGCTCTACCTCGAAGACTATGGAACCGGGGCCAGGGAATAGATTGGAATGACCGACAAGTGAAGCAAATCAAGAAATATATTAACTTTTTATACTTACAATCCCTTCAACCCGATCCCATTCCGTGCGGATGCACGGGAAGCCGATAATCGGGTCTGGCCGCTTTCATTGTTTCCTCCGCGCTCACCACGCGGGACCGTCTGCACTCGAGGTGTCTCCATGTCCGATCTCCCCCTCAGCCCCGTCGAAGCCATCAAGGCCAACTCCCGCTTTCTCCGGGGGCACCTGAACGAAGAGCTGGTGAACCCAGACCCCGCCTTCTCCCCCGAAGGGGAGCAGCTCATCAAGCTCCATGGCTTCTACACCCAGAAGCACCGGGAACAGAAGGATCTGCCCCCCACGGTCATGGGGCGCGGCCGCATCCCCGGGGGACGGATGAGCGCCGCCCAGTACCTGGTCTGGGACGAGCTGGCCGACCACTACGGTGACGGCACCCTGCGGATCACCACCCGGCAGTGTCTCGAGCTCCACGGCCTGGCCAAGGCGGACATGCGCGCCGTGGTCCAGGCCCTCCATCGCGCCGGGGCCACGACCCAGGGAGCCTGCGGGGATGTGGTGCGCAACGTGACCCAGGCCGTGAACCCCCTGGGACGTCCGGAACTGGCCCAGCTCGATGAAGTGGCGGACCGCCTCTCCCGCCACTTCCTGTCCCGGGCCCACGCCTACCAGGAGGTCTGGCTGGAGGAACCCGCCCGGGATCCCGCCACGGAAATCGAGCCCCTCATGGGCTCCAGTTACCTGCCCCGCAAGTTCAAGATCGCCCTCACGCTGGCCGGGGAGAACGAGGTGGACATCCTCAGCAACGACCTGGGCCTGGCGGCCACCCTCAATGCCGAGGGCGGGCTCGAAGGCTTTTTCGTCTTCGCGGGCGGCGGGCAGAGCATGTCCTTCAACGGCAACGCCTTCCCCCGCCTGGCGGAAGCCATGGGATGGATCCCCGAGGGCGCGCTCATCTCCGTGGTGGAGGCCCTGGTGGCCACCTTCCGGGAGCATGGCAACCGCTCGGACCGCAAGCGGGCCCGCCTCAAATACCTGGTCCACGACCGGGGCATCGCCTGGCTGCGGGACGAAGTGGAGGCCCGGTCCGGCCTGCGATTCCAGGAGAGGCCCCTGCCCCCCTGGAGCACCCTCCGCTACCACGGCTGGCAGCGCCGCACGGACGGCACCTGGGCCCTGGGGCTTTCACTGCTTTGCGGACGCATTGCGGGCGGACTCAAGACCACCCTCCGGGAGCTGCTGGGCCGCTTCCCGGTGGCGCTCCAGCTCACCGCCGACCAGGACCTGATCCTGCTGGGGCTCCAGGACAGCGAGCGGGCCGAAGTTGAAGGCCTGCTGGGGCATCTGGCCAGGCCCAGTCGCCTCCAGGAGCGCGCCCTGGCCTGCATCTCCCTGCCCCTCTGCACCCTGGCCATCACGGATGGGGAGCGGGTGCTGCC
>JAFNAB010000022.1 GCA_017859955.1 Holophagaceae bacterium | reverse complement strand
AACTGCACTGAAATCAGCAAGAGCGTCGGCTCCGCCTCGCTCCCTCAAATGCACAAAGGTAGTTGTCGCTGACGCACATTCCTAATTGACGCCGCCCAGTGAAATCCTGCCTGCCGTAGCACAGGGAAACCTGGAGCACATTGTGGGGTGACTGGCAGGCCCCACCACACGCCTCCTTTCCCTCTTTTTCCGGGATCAGTCCGGGACTTGTCAGGGAGCCTTCCTGATGAGCCGAAGACGAGGGCGGAAGAACTGACGATGGGTCCCGGCTCCCCTCGCGCTGGTACGTCGATTGACGCACCACAGATCCCCACACGTTCCCTGGCCCCTGGCGTGGTGTATCTCAAACGGCAGAGGTTTGCCTGGAGTTGTGATGATAGTGTGATGACGAACCGGAGCGGTTCCCCAAAAAGACCTTGTTAAAACCAACAGAAAAGCCCCGAAACCTTTCGGCTTCAGGGCTTGGTGCTGGTGGTTCCTCCCGGGCTCGAACCGGGGACCCTCTGATTAAGAGTCAGATTTTGCCACCCTCTTGGCACATCGCCAACCCTCGCCAAACATTTGTTTGAATTGATTAAAAACGACTTACAACTTTGACACTGTTTGGCGAGGCTTGACAATGGAAAATCTGTAGAGTCAAACTAGAGTCAAAATTTCTTGAAGGGCAGAAATGGCGACCAAAACGACCAAGCCCAAAGCCGAGGCGGGAGCCAAGACCCGCAGCCGGATCCGTCTCAGCCAGACTGAGGTGAACAAGCTCAAGCCCGTGTCCAAGGTCACCCGCATATGGGACTCGGTCGTTTTGGGCTTTTACGTGCGAATCAGCCCCGGCAAGCGGGCTAAGAAAGTCTATTGCGTGACCTTCCAGCGCCCCGACGGCAAGAAGATCAACATCAAGATCGGCGACTGCACAAGCATGACGTTCGAGGACGCGAGTAGGAAAGCTTATGCGCTGCGCACGATGTACGAGAACAAAGAGGACCTACTGGCGCAGCCGACGGAGAAGCCGACGGAGAAGCCCACGGCGAGAGACCTGAACGCACTGGTCGAAGTCTGGCGAGCAAGCTACAAGTCCAAGCTCAAACCCAAAAGCCAAGAGAGCTACGAGAGCTTGATCAAGAAAGTCATCCTCCCTGAACTCGGCCACCGCGAGGCGAAAACCCTGACCTACTCAGACATCAACAAGCTTCACACCAAAGAGAGTACCCAGCACAAAACCAATGCCAACCGGGCTATCGCGGTTCTCTCTCGCCTCCTCTCCATCGCCGAAAAGGAAGGATGGATGCCTCGGGGGTCAAATCCATGCGCGGATATCGAGAAGAATGCTGAAACCCCGAGAAGCCAGATATTCTCGGCTGCCGCCTTCGCCCAACTTGAGACCAGCATGCTGATGCTCATCGAGCAACAGAAGCTGGACGCCTCAGCTCGAGACCTTGTGCTGTTCTTGGCATTCTCCGGACTGCGCACCAGTGAGGCTTTGGGATTGCAGTGGCAAGATGTGGACGTCGCCGCGAACAGCATGCGTTTCCGCAACCACAAAACCTCCCGGGCCGCAGGACCCAAGGCCCTGCCCCTCAACACTCACCTCAAGGAGATCCTCAAAAGACGCCAGGTGGGAAATGACAGCACTTATGTTTGGCCTTCCCTGAGACTTGGACCTGCAGACCCTGACGAGCCAGAGTCGACCCCCAAAGACGCCCCCCTGGTCGGACTGGCCAGAATGTGGAAGCGTATTTGCGAAAATGGAGGAGCGAGCCTTGCGGAAGTCACCCCCCACGACCTCCGCAGATCATTCATGTCAACCTGCACAGAACTCGGGAACACCCCGGCGATCGGAGACATCCTGCTCGGCCATTCGCTTGGCAAAATCCGAGATACCTATGTCAATCTCCAACCGGATGGAATTCTTGCCATCACCTCCCAGATGACTGCGGATTGGATCGCCTCAGCCGTGAGGGGCGAGAGCCCCAAAATCGGCCAGAAGGTTAAGGCAGCCAAACGTCCAAAGGCGAAGGCAGAAACCATCTAAGAGGTCGAATACATGAAAAACCATCTCAATAGCATCTCTTCGTTGCTGCCGAGGACTCGGATGTTGAACACCATCGCCGCCGAGCGCAGACAAGTAACATGGATAAATCAAAACGCGGCGGATACGGCAAAATGCCGTATATTGGAGGTCGAAGAGGTAGTTCCCATGTCGTCCGCAACAGCACGTCTTGAGGCCAGAATCAGCACCGATCTCCACGCCTTGCTGCGGCGTGCGGCGGAGCTTCAGGGACGGTCGATGACGGACTTCATCTCCGAGGCCTTACGCAAGGAAGCTCGCCAGGTGGTGGACGATGCCACGCTGCTACGAATTTCGCCGGAGGACCAGACGCGGTTTGTGAGTGCGCTCCTCAATCCCCCAGAGCCTAATGCCGCCCTGAAGCGTGCGATGGCTAGACGTGCCCAGTTGGTGGCGGAGTGAGTTCGATCACCCTGGAGCCGCTGGACCCCAAACGTCATGACCGAGCTTCTTTCTCGTGCGGAGAGGAGTCTCTCGATAGCTATCTGAAGACCCAGGCTTCCCAGGATGTCAAGAAGGGCCTGGCTGCCTGCTTCGTTGCAGCGACTCCAGAGGGGCGGATCGCGGGGTACTACACCCTGAGCCCCTATGGCGTTGCGGTCCAGAATCTTCCTATGGACCTTCAGCGGAAGTTGCCTCACTACCCCGTGGTACCGAGCTACCTGCTGGGCCGCCTTGCTGTGGATGAGCGAGATCGAGGCACAGGGTTGGGGGGAGTGCTGCTTGTAGATGCCTTGGAGCGGGCAGCTCAGGCTGAGATCCCTGCTGTCGCGATGGTGGTGGATGCGCTCAATGCCAGCGCAGCTTCGTTCTACGCGTATTACGGGTTCGAGCAGTTCGCCAGTGCGCCCAGTCGGCTCTTCATGCCTTTGGCGACGGTCAGGAAACGCAGCTAGCCCCCAAGGGACCACGTGCTCCCACAGGTCGCCATGTGAGCCCGGCAGGGAGGGGCCCAGTCAGGTACCCCAGTATGGCAGGGCGCCGGGGGCTACCCATTACTGGGTCCCGGATAAGGACAAGTCCATCATCAGCAGTCTCCAGCTAGCCACATCCACCCTCAAGGCCCGACTGGCAGCAAGAAAAGCACATCCTCAAATGGGGATTCAAGCCCTCGAGCCACCAGCTTCACTCGGATGGGAATGGGGTCCGTTGCGCCCTGCGGTGCAAGAACAACACGCAATGGTTTCTCAAACGACTCTGTGATTACGCCATTCCGAACCCGATTCAGATGCGCTTTTACCGTGATCTCATCCCCAATAGCTTCTACCGAGGGATACCCGAG
Organism: Holophagaceae bacterium; assembly: GCA_017859955.1. Classification (GTDB taxonomy): domain Bacteria; phylum Acidobacteriota; class Holophagae; order Holophagales; family Holophagaceae; genus Holophaga. The sequence continues at coordinate 26,863 of JAFNAB010000022.1, read as the reverse complement.
CTGATCGAGAATTTGATGTGGTGAATGAATGTAATCAAGGTCGAGTGGCCCTCGTCTTCGTGAAGGCCTCCTAGGGATTTCAGAAGCAACCATCAGTCCTGCTTTTCGGGGGATAGTCAAAATAACCAAAGCATCATCAAGATAACAGGGCCCATCATTATGAATTTGAAGGTTAAGTATTTCACCAAGCTCCGAATAAATATAGTAAATATCTTCATCCTCAAAATCTTTCGTGACATTATCCAATTTCGCCTTTAACTCATCCATAGTCATCCCTTGATAGGGATCACGAGACTCACCGTAACCAGGCAGGCCCAGATTCGTAATGGACCGGCTCAGCGCCAAAAGGCTTTCATTCTGCTTTGCAAAATTGGACATAAATTTATGATGATAACTCATCCCATCCATTGCGGATGTATGGTTATTTTTTTCATTTTCGATGCGCTTCAGGTTATTGATATAGCGTTGAATTTTATCTGCCTCCAACTTTGAAGGCAGCTGCGCTGGCTGTTGCCGTCTGACACAGATTTCCTTTGATGGGTGTTCGCAGTTCCACTGTATCTTGATGAATTCTCTGAGGTCCTGGCTTTGGCTTTTTGCTTGGAAAATTCTATCCATATCTGCACGAAGAAGTGGCAACGTGATCGTTCCTTTTCGGATCTTCCCCATACCCTGTGTGAGTGGAGAATAATCCTTCTTCATGAGATAGGGCTGATCATTGCAACGATGGATTCGAAGGTACGCTAATGCATGGCCTTCGAATTCGAAAGGCGAAAACTCGACATGCACGGCAGGCTCAATGTTCTGAAGAACGAGCTGTTCGATCTCAGCCGGATCCGGAAACGCCTCTAGCGGATAGAAAGTTTTGGTACCATCGGTATCCAGTTTGACGCCGAAGATAATGTAACGATCGTCCTTAGTAGCGGCATTGGCCATGGCCATGACATCAGAGATCAAATCGGCCCTTCTTGCGGGCGAGTAGAATGATTTTTTGAAGTCGAGCGTAGTCGACTCCCCTTCGTATTTGATCCGATCGGCGAGGCTCATCGCAGCTCCATATTCTTAGGCTACTCAGAAGTAGCTAAAACCAGAAAGGTAACAATCCTTACAGGAAAAGCCTTGCCGATTATTCCCCATGGCTGTTTACCTCGCCAATCACCAGCCAGATCGGGCGCCCATGGCTTGCTCCTTGGGTTCCGTCGCTCCGTGCGGCTCGACCAGGGCAAGCGCCGAAGCTCCCCCGACAAGAGGACGCTTTCGCAGAGGGGCTCTCGCTCGGCGGAAAACAAGAAAGCAGAGGCCTCGCCGCCGCCTGACGCGAGGAAAGCGCAGTCAGGGCCGTGCGGGGTAGCAGACCAGGAGCCCTGTGACCTCCAAACCCCTTCCCAACAGGAGGGACATCCTGGAGCATTCACAAAGTTCAGGGCCTGGAACCGTCCCAACCGTCCCAGGCCCTGCTCACACGTTTCGAACTAAAGATTACCGCTCCGCCCCCAGCCAAGGAGTTAGGCTCTACTTCGCTCCGGCATAGAACAGTTCTTCGAGTTCGTCGAGGACCTCCTCCCTCATCCGGTTCCAGTCCTTCACCAGGGTCTTCAACATGTTCGGATCAGCCCAGGCACGGGCCCCCTGGAAAGGAAGCGCAAGGCAGCAGAGCAAGGTATATGCATCCAGGTTCAGGAGTGCGAGCCCCAGCTCCTCAACACTCGAAACGTATTCGTCGGAAGTTTCACCCTCCTCCAGGTCTTCCGGGAAGAACAGGCAAGCGTGGTTCCCGTCGATGCTGGGGGGGAGCGGCGCCAAGTCTCCAGAGGCGTCGAACTCGGGCGTGAGGTAATACATCCGCTGGATGTTCTCGGAGGGCTTGCCACCGTCCAGGGGTTGGTCAGAGGAAATGACCATGCAATGCCTCGCGTCATCCATCTTGAACACGTCGATGGCAAAGACCGTCCAAGTCGGCCCATAAGGTCTGCTCTCCTTCCGGATGACCAGCTCGATCTGATCATCCGCGAGGATGCGCTGGTCCCCGAGGACAAGGTGGTCGAGGAGTTTATTGAGTTGGTGCATTTGCACCTCCCAAAAAGGATGGAGTGAGTGAAGCGTGGCCGATTCAGACGCACGCAGAGCGACACCCGCCGGATTGACCGGCAAGGCGTTCAGGAGCTGTGAGACTTCTACCTGCTCATCAACTGGCTTCTTCGGGGAGAGCAGTGATCCGGACCAGCCGGTCCCGATTGCCCCCATTCCGGCGGGAGAATTCGAACGTGTACCCCAACTGGCGCAGGAGGGGAGCGGAGCGGCGCAACGCGGTGGAAGCCCCCTTGGCCGTTTGAGGCCACTTTTCGCCCCGCTCCTCAGGTGTGAGGTCGCGACTGAGGAGCCCGAGGAGCTCCCGGAAGGTCCCTTCCCAAGAGTTCCCAGGCGGGAGGAAGTCTCTCAACCGGAGACCGAAAGAATCACCCTCCAACGTCACCAGGGTCATATCGTGACGGGCGGCCTCATAGGCCTCCAGGAAGGCCCCACTCTCCCAGGGCAACTCCGGTTCGGCGGCGCACACGAACTTGACAAAATCCGCCATTCGATAATCCCTGAACCCATTAGTGTTATACCAATTCGCCAGGCCACACGCCAAGGCCGTCAACAGGCCACCGAAGGCCTCCCCGAGCACGTCCTCAAGGCGTACGGAAAGGTCAGCCTCCGCCAACCTTTTTCCGGCAGGCAGCGGTTCCAGGTGGACAGGAAGAGCCCGATCCACCAAATCCCCCCGGGACATGAGGTCGGGAATCCCATTCAGGAGCAACGGGCGGCAGGCCCTGAGCACCACCTCCTCAGCGCTGGTGTACAGCTTCCTTCCCGTCCACGCCCCGCCGGTCGAGATTCGGCACAAGTCGTCAGACAGCTTGTCGGGGATCGACGACAAATTGTCCAAAACCAGCATATGCGAGGTCTGAGCCGCAATGAAAAGGTCCTGGCCATCCTTGATGGCTCCCCGCACCCCTCCCAGGCTGGGGTCCACCAGGCGCTTCAAGGTCCTGCTATTGGTGCTCTTGGCGGTACCCTGCTCCCCCGAGAAGACCAGAATCGGATAGGGCCCACGGCCGCTCAAGGCCGCCAGGGCCCAGGCCGTGCAGAGCTTGAAGCCGTGATCGTCAAGGTTGAGAAAGGGTCTGAGCCTTTCCAGCTTCCCGCCTTGCACCGGGCGCGGCAGCTTCCCTGACAGGGCGTCGCCGTAGAACCGAACCGGAATGTCCTCGGGAGAGCGGATCGTCCACCCCTCACCAGTCACTTCGACCACCTCACGGGTTTTCCACCCCAAGTCGATGTAAATGCGAGCGGGGGAATCCAGGCGCGCGACCCGCACAAAGATCTCCCGCTCCGCCCCCTTCAGGGCCGCCCTGGAGGCGAGCATTTCCTTAGCGTCTCGGACCGCATTTTTGCTCGGAGGAGCCTTCTCCTTCTCATAGAATTGAAGGTACAGCCACTTCCCGAAGAACCCTGAATAGATCGGGTGGTGTTCCATGCACCCCGTGGCCTCGGCGAAAGTGGCGTAAGGGATGCCTTCGGGCGAGTGCCACAGCTCCTCAAGCGCCTCCTCGGCATAGTCGTGGATCCGCTTGGACTCCTTCGGCGTCTTCTCCCGCTCCTCCGTCATGGGCGAGGCAAAGCCGGTGAGGTCGATCTCGCACTCCTTGGCAGGTTCGCTCACAGGACACCCCCATAGGCTTCCAGCAGGTCCCGAAGCCCCATGTGAGCGTGATGGGAATGAGCGCAGCGCCAGATCGGCCAGTGCCCAGGGAACCGCAGAATCACGCCCGAGTCATCATCCAGGCCATGCGTGTGTTCGGAAGCCCAAGGACAATGGGTCCGCCACTTGGTCCCACCGGCATAGCTCTGAGGAACACCAACTTGAACTCCCATCGCCCGAAGCAGGCGGGGAACATCCAGGCTGCGGAAATCCACTGGCTTACCCTGAACATGGAAGCGCTGGTACCAGTTCGAGTCGGTAGCCGCCCGCTCTCGGACGATCGTCTCCTGCCAGGGACGCAGGGGAATCTCGGGCACGTCGATCCGGTGCAACACATCCAGAGGCATGGCTAACAAACCGCCGTCCAGGCTCCATCGCTGGATTTCCTGCCCTTCAGGCCCCCCGGCAAGGAAATGCATCCGTGCAATATCCCGCACCACCGGCAGATCGATGCCTCGAACAAAGGAACGCAAGCCCAACACTTCCAGTGCGTATTCCAAAGCCGCAGGCCAGAGTTCTGCCGGAACTGAATTGGCGAACCCTACGGCCAACCGAAAACGCGGCCAGTCGGGCTTATTACTCCACGTCGTGTAGGCGAAGGCAGCAACTCCCAAGGATTCAAGCTGGCCCATGACTTCCTGAGGATGCACCGGGTCGGGCAAACAGACCTTGCGGACCTTGGGCCGATTGGTAGGCCGCCCATCAGGGCGAACGTGGAACTCGCCGGTCTCCACCTCCATACCGTTGTCGAAATCAACCAGGAGCCCATCCAGGGACATGACATTCTGGCAAGCCCGGGTCGTTCTTGGCCGAAAGGTCGCCATAGAGATGCCAGGTAACCCCTTCTTGGGATCATCACCAGCACGAACCTCATTGGGCGTCCAAGTCCCCTGAAAGAGATGCTGCAACTCAACCCATCCCCCTTGGCAAGCCTTGGGTCGGTTGTCATAAGCCCCTTTCGGAAAGAGGCTATAAGCCAACACCAGGCCATTACTCGGAGCTGCAGCCAGGATGGCGTTCATCGCGTCAACCCTTGACCATGCTATGTTCCTGCCGGGTAGCCCCTCCGAAATCCCCCCCACGATCAGCCAACCAACGGTAGATCTCGGAGATCGGAATGCGCACCCCGCGAAGACCGATCTTCACAGGGCGGATCCGCCCGGCCTTGACCTCCTCGCGAAGTTTGGTTTCGCCAATACCCAACAGGGCACAGGCTTCGGGGTACTTCAGCAGCAACTTCTGCTTGAGATCGATGGTCATGGCTCTCCTCCTATGCGAAGCCCTCTGGGCTCGAAAGTTGTCGGACAAAACCCTTGCCCAACCTTGGTATCCAACTATATCCATTTGTATCCATCGCACAAGAGGCGAAAAAACAAATTTTCCCAAAAAAGTAGCCAAGGGTATCCATCATGCTTATCTTGAAGCCTGGAGCATCCCGGTTGTTCGGGCGCGGAGATCACGATGGACCTTAGCGAACAGGCCCGACAACGCCTCAAACAGGCCCGAGAAGTCTGCAGACTGAGCCAAGCCCAAGCTGCCACGGCCATAAACAAATCCCGGATTTCAGTCGCCCGCTGGGAGAGTGGTGATCGATCCCCCCACGAGGAAGACGTCCGGCTGTTGGCGGAGCTCTATTCCACGGAATACGAATGGATAATTAATGGCATCGGAGAGGCACCCACCCCAACACTTGCCCGCAAAAAGGCCGCGCAAGCAACTTGGAAAAAAATGCGAATCCTCCAGGAACCATTACTCCAGGATGTACCTGATACAGCCCCAGAGGAGTTCAAAGCAATAGCGCAAGCCAATGCTAGAGGTACCGCCATCACGCGCCTTCCCAGGGAATTTGGACCTAAGATCGTGGCACTCATGGAAGCCGAAGAAAAGGCTGAACCACTCTCGCCTTCTGTTATCGCGCAAGCCATTGAATCAATAGCTGGTCAACTCCGCATCCTGATCAGTCTTCAGACCGCTCCAATGGAAATCCCAGGCATCTCGTCCGAGATCATCAAAGCGATTTCGGACGGACAGGTCATCCCGGCCGAACCCTTGCGAAAAACAATTTGTGCAGCACTTGGGATTGACGAAGCCAGGCTCCTCAAGGGTGACCTTCTCCCTAGCCGCTAGCAGCCAAATATATAGGCTGGTGCTCCACTCCCTCATTGGATACCAATGGACACTATTCCACCTCATGATCAAGTCGACCAAGTTGGCACTGTGTAACCCCGGGCGGAGGTTCGGACTGCTGTCCGAACCTCCCGGAGGCTGCCGAAGCCCTCGAATGTGGCAATGAGGGTTTCCATCCCCCCTCAGCAAAAGGCTGATCCCAAACAGATTGCGCACAGGGCAGGCTTTCACCACGCACTGCGTGGCGTTTCAGAATGCGTCACCCACTGACGCATAGCTGCACCTAGGATAAAAATGCCCAAAGTCCTCACCCATGTGAGACTTCCAGTGGGAATAATGGGGTATGCATCCCCCCCTCTGTGCGGGCAATCCATCTCTGGTTGACCTCCTCGTCCCTCTCCAGCTGCCGTGAATCTGCCTATGCTCCACCTCGAAGACATCAAACCCGGCATGGCCCTTGAGGGCCTGGAACCTGCCCGTGTCGCCACGGTAGTGGCGGTGGTTCCCCTCTCGCCCGATGCCATCCAGGTCATCTATCGCCCTCCCGAGGGAACGATCAAGGAGTGCAACCTCACCCGGCTGAACGAGGCTGGGCTGAGCCTGGCAACCCTGGAGCGGCCCTGGTCTTTCGAGGGGGATGGGGAGGCCTTCAAGCTGGCGGTGGAAGCCAAGCGCATCGATCTGGCCTTCCTCTTCGATCCCATGATGGCCGTCCACACTTCCAATGTGGAGCCGCTGCCACACCAGATCACAGCCGTCTATGAGTCCATGCTGCCCCGCCAGCCCCTGCGCTTTGTGCTGGCCGATGACCCCGGCGCAGGCAAGACCATCATGGCGGGCCTCTACATCCGCGAACTGCTGATGCGGGCCGATGCCCGACGAATCCTGATCGTGTCCCCCGGCAGCCTGGTGGAGCAGTGGCGGGACGAGCTCTTCGAAAAATTCGGCCTGGAGTTCCGGGTCTACAGCGGAGACCTGGAACTGGCCTCCGCCAGCGCCAATGCCTTCGAGGAGCACCACCAGCTGATCGTCCGGCTCGACCAGATGTCCCGGAACGAGGAGCTTCAGGCCCGGCTGTGTGATGCAGGCTGGGATCTGGTGGTCTTTGACGAGGCCCATAAGCTCTCCGCCCACTTCGCGGGGCAGAAGCTGGCCAAGACCCAGCGCTTCGTTCTGGCAGAGAGGCTGGGTGCCCGCACCCGCCATCTCCTGCTGATGACAGCCACGCCCCACAACGGCAAGGAGGAGGACTTCCAGCTCTTCATGTCCCTCCTGGATTCCGACCGTTTCTATGGCAAGTTCCGGGATGGCGTCCACAAGGTGGATGTCACCGACCTCATGCGTCGCATGGTGAAAGAGGAACTGGTCAAGTTCGATGGCAGACCCCTCTTCCCGGAACGGAAGGCCTACACGGTCAACTACACCCTCTCTGAAATGGAAGCTGCCCTCTACGCCGCCGTCACCGAGTATGTGAAGACCGAAATGGGCAAGGCGGACGAGCTGGACGGGAAGCGGAGGGGTTCGGTGGGCTTCGCCCTCACAGCCCTTCAGCGCCGCCTGGCCTCCAGCCCCGAAGCCATCTGCACCAGCCTGGGGCGGCGCAAGGACCGCCTGGAGAGCCGCCTGCGGGATGCCAAACTCGATCAGCGCGGTCAGGCCCTGGGGCTCAACTACCTGGCTGAGGCAACCGTGCCCCAGGATGAGGACGACCTCAACGCTGAGGAGCAGGAGAACCTGGAAGAGACGCTGGTGGATGAAGCCACCGCCGCCCGCACCATCCAGGAACTGGAAGCCGAGATCGAGATCCTGAAGCATCTGGAGCACAAAGCCAAGGAGCTGGTGGCCTCCGGTGTGGACCGGAAGTGGGATGAACTCTCCCGGATCCTGCAAAACAACCCATCCATGCGCGGCCCCGATGGGCATATCCGCAAGCTCATCATCTTCACCGAGCACCGGGATACCCTGAACTACCTCCACCGCAAGATCGGCGGCGTCCTGGGCAACCACAAAGCCATCGTGACCATCCACGGCGGTACCCACCGCGACGAACGGAAGAAGGCCCAGGCACTCTTCCGCTCCGACAAGGAAGTGCGGGTGCTGGTGGCCACCGATGCCGCGGGTGAGGGCGTGAACCTCCAGAACGCCAACCTGATGGTGAACTACGACCTGCCCTGGAACCCGAACCGCTTGGAGCAGCGCTTCGGCCGCATCCACCGCATCGGCCAGATGGAGGTCTGCCACCTGTGGAATTTGGTGGCCGCCGAGACCCGAGAGGGCGATGTCTACCACCGCCTCCTTCAGAAGCTCCAGGTTGAGAACGAGGCACTTCAGGGTCGAGTCTTCGACATCCTGGGCGAGGTCTTCGAGGAGACCAGTCTGCGGGATCTGCTCCTGCGGGCCATCTGCTACGGGGACCAGCCGGAGGTCCGGGAACGCCTCTTCCGCCAGATCGATGGCGCCCTCGACCGGGAGCATATCCAGCGGATCCTCGAACGCAATGCCCTGGCTCAGGAGACCATGAGCCCCGACCGCCTCTTCCATGTGAAGGAGGAAATGGAAAAGGCCGAGGCCCGACGGCTGCAGCCTTTCTTCGTGCGCTCCTTCTTTACGCGGGCCTTCGAGACCCTGGGCGGCTCCATGCAGAAGAAAGAGGCCAACCGCTACGAGGTCAACTGGGTGCCCGAGCGCATCCGGGAGCGGGACCGGGTCATCACTGGCCGGAACCGCCGGGACCAGGCTCCTGTCCTCAAGCGCTACGAGCGGGTCTGCTTCAGCAAGGAGGCGGTGCGTCCGGCCGATCGCCCGAACTTAGCCATGGCCAGCCTCATCCATCCGGGCCACCCCCTCATGCTGGCGGTCACCGATGTGATCCTGGAGCAGCACGCCAACCTGCTTCGCCAGGGCACGATCCTGGTGGACCACGGGGACGAGGGTGACCAGCCCTGGCTCCTCTTCCTCCTGACCCATGAGCTCAAGGCCGGGGACGGCACCGTGGTCTCGAAGCGTCTCCAGTTCGTCCGGGTTACCCAGGACGGCCAGGCCTCCTTTGCGGGCTGGGCGCCCCACCTGGACCTGGAACCGGCATCCCCCGCAGAGCGTGGCCTGATCCAGGACCTGCTGAAGGCCCCCTGGCTTAGCAGCGGATTGGAACAGCAGGCCCTGGCCCTGGCCTCCTCCACCCTGGTGCCCGCCCACTACCAGGAGGTTGCGGATCGCCGGATTGCCCATGTGGACAAGACCCTCAATGCCGTCCATGAGCGCCTGAACAAGGAGATCAGCTTCTGGACGGACCGCTTTGAGAAGCTCACGGAGGACAAGGCCTCGGGCAAGGATGTCCGCCTGAACCTGGAGAACACCCGGCGCACCCTGGAAGACCTCCAGGACCGCCTGGATGGTCGCAAGCGGGAGCTGATGGCCCAGCGGATGGTGGTCTCCAGCACCCCCGTCCTGCTCAGCGGGGCCTTGGTCCTTCCCGAAGGCCTGCTGAAGCAACGCCAGGGAGAAGCCCCCGCCGGTGCCCAGTTCAGCGCCGATGCCGCAGCCCGCACCAAGATTGAGGCCATCGCCATGAAGGCCGTCACCATGGCCGAAGAAGCCAAGGGCTGCAAGGTGGTGGATGTCTCCATGGAGAAGTGCGGCTGGGATCTCACCAGCTACCCTCCTGCCGTGGACGGCCAGCAGCCCACTCCCAGGCACATCGAGGTCAAGGGCCGCAGCAAGGGTGCCCCCACCATCACGGTGACCCGGAACGAGATCCTCTACGCCCTGAACCAAGCCGACAAGTTCCGGCTGGCCATCGTCCTAGTGGATGAGAACGACCAGCCCGAAGGGCCCCACTACATCCAGGACCCATTCGACACCGAGCCCGGGTGGGGCGTGTCCTCCATCAACTTCGATCTTCCAGCCTTGCTATCTCGAGCGGGTGTTTAGCCATGCCCTCCGGTTCTAATACGAAGCGTCGCGGCAAGCGGGAGGTGATTTGGTCCTTCTGCAATGCATGTGGCCAGGAAACGAAGCACGCCAAGCTCATGGTTGTTGACCGCCGCAGGGCCGAGGATGTGGACGAGTTCACGATCGAATTTGGGACCCAATGGATCGTCATGCAGTGTGCAGGGTGCGAGGAGGTATTTCTAAGCAAGCAAGATTGGTGTTCCGAGGACGGCACAGATAACCATGGGCAAAGGGTCCCCAGGGAAAAGGTCTACTTCCCACCTCGTTCGTCACGCCGGAAGCCGGACTGGATGGAGCGTCTCTCGATGTCAGAGGCGGACCAAGGGTTGTTGGACGAAATATACATTGCATTACATGCAGACAGCCGACGATTGGCGGTGATGGGGGCCCGAGCCCTAATCGACGCTTTCATCCAGCGGAAGGTCGGCGACCAGAATACGTTTAAGGCGGGGCTGGATGCACTGGTCCGCGAGAAGTTTCTCGGAGAGAAACAGCGTGAGCTCCTCGAAGTCGCCGTGGATGTCGGATCCGCCAGTGGCCACAGGTCCCACAATCCTGATCAGCACTCTGTCGCTACGGTGATGGACATCGTCGAGAACCTAATCCACGACGAGTTACTCCGAGAAGAAAAAGATGAATTAAGGTCCAAGACACCCACTCGCTCGAAACAGCAACAGGACCAGAAGAAGGCCAAAGCATGACACTGATTAAATCCCCCCGCAAACTCATAGAAGTCGCGCTACCCCTTGACAAGATCAACGAAGCGGCCGCTCGGGAGAAGTCCATCCGCCACGGGCACCCCAGCACCCTCCACCCCTGGTGGGCCCGGCGTCCCCTGGCGGCGGCTCGGGCGGTGATCTTCGCCCAGATGGTGAACGACCCCGGCTACCAGCAGGGGGGTGGCTTCAAGTATGGGAAGAACAAGGCCGAGGCCGCCAAGGAGCGCGAGCGCCTCTTCCGCATCCTGGAAGAGCTGGTTCTGTGGGAGAACACCACCAATGAGCGGGTGCTGGAGGAGGCCCGAGCCGAGATCCGCCGCTCCTGGCGGGAGGTCTGCGAGCTAAACCGGGACCACCCCGAGGCCTCCACCCTCTTTAACCCGGACAAGCTGCCGGGCCTCCACGACCCCTTTGCCGGGGGTGGGGCCATCCCCCTGGAGGCCCAGCGCCTAGGCCTGGAGGCCTTCGCCAGTGATCTCAACCCCGTGGCCGTTACCATCAACAAAGCAATGATCGAGATTCCCCCCCGCTTTGCGGGCCGGGCTCCAGTGGGTCCACTCCCCAAAGGGGAGCGCGCCTCCGACCTGGGATTCAAGAGAGAATGGCCCGGAGCCACAGGGCTAGCCGAGGATGTCCGCCGCTACGGCGTTTGGATGAGAGAGGAGGCCCTGAAGCGCATCGGGCACCTCTACCCGCCAGTTGAAGTCACCGCCGAGATGGCCAAGGGCCGCCCTGATCTATGTCCCTACATAGGACAAAAGCTTAGGGTCATCGCATGGCTCTGGGCACGTACCGTCAAGAGCCCCAACCCCGCGTTTAATGAGGTTGAAGTGCCCCTGGCCAGCACCTTTGCCCTCTCTAGGAAACTGGGCAAGGAAGCCTACGTGAAACCAATTCGGGAGGGCAACCACTACCGTTTCACCGTCCAAATGGGCAAGCCTACCAAGGAGGCGGAGGCAGGGACTTCTGCCGGGAAACGTGCTGCATTCACCTGCCTAATGTCAGGCACGCCAATCAGCTATGACTATATCCGTATTGAGGGAAAGGCGGGCCGCATTGGACAGAAACTGATGGCCGTGGTAGCCGAAGGGCAGCGGGAGCGCATCTATCTAGAACCCAGCTCCGAGACTGAGTCGGTTGCCACCCGAGCCCAACCCATTTGGAAGCCAGAGATGGTGTTGCCAGATAACCCGCGAGACTTCAAGACCCCCAACTACGGGCTGATCACTTACGGTGATCTTTTCACGCCCCGTCAGTTGGTGGCGCTGACGACCTTTTCTGATTTAGTGGCTGAAGCCGTCGTTAAGGCCCAGGCCGACGCCTGCGCCGCCGGAATGTCAGAGGATGACCCTGGTCTGGATGCTAGAGGCACCGGTGCGAAAGCGTACGGAGAGGCGGTGGGGGTTTACTTGGGAGCTGCAGCAAGCAAAGCTTCCATGTTTCTGAACACCCTTTCGCGCTGGCGGGCAGGGGAGGGGAAAACCGCCCCTGCCTTCGGCAGGCAGGCTATTGCGATGGTCTGGGATTTTGCGGATGTGAATCCTTTTGCGGGAGCAGGTGGGGACTTTCTTGGGATTGCCGAGGGCAATGCAAACGCTTTGGCAGCATTTTGTCCAAGTCAAAGCGGTCAAGTTTTTCAACTTGACGCCCAATCCCAGACAGTTTCGAACGCCAAAGTCGTCTCTACAGACCCACCCTATTACGACAACATCGCGTACGCGGATCTCTCGGATTTCTTTTACGTTTGGTTGCGCCGAACCCTGAAGCCGATCTATCCGGGGCTTTACGCGACTTTGGCGGTGCCAAAAGCAGAGGAACTGGTGGCGTCCCCCTACCGCCACGGTAGTCCGACCCAGGCGGAGACATTCTTCCTGGAAGGCATGACTCAAGCCCTTGCGAACTTGGCCATGCAGTCCCACCCTGCCTTCCCTGTCACGATCTACTACGCATTCAAACAGAGCGAAACCAATGGCGATGCGGGCACCAGCAGCACAGGTTGGGAAACATTCCTTGATGCCGTACTGAAAGCTGGATTTTCTCTCACGGGCACTTGGCCTATGCGCACAGAAAATGGGACCCGACTAATAGGCAGCGGCACCAACGCCCTAGCCTCCAGCATCGTCCTGGTATGCCAGAAGCGCCCTCAGGATGCCACGACGATATCGCGCCGTGAGTTCATCCGAGAATTGAACGCCGTGCTACCCGAAGCCCTTGACGAGATGACCAAGGGTACGACAGAGGGCCGCTCCCCTGTGGCCCCAGTGGATCTCTCTCAGGCCATCATCGGCCCTGGCATGGCTGTGTTCTCCAAATACACTGCAGTACTGGAAGCCGACGGTTCCCCCATGTCAGTGCGCACTGCCCTTCAGCTCATCAACCGATTCCTGGCAGAGGATGACTTCGACCACGACACCCAGTGGTGCCTGCACTGGTTTGAGCAGTACGGCTGGAAGACGGGGGAGTTCGGCCAGGCCGATGTGCTGGCCCGAGCCAAGGCCACCTCAGTGGATGGGTTGGCCCAGGCTGGGGTAGTGGAAGCCGGAGCCGGATCTGTGCGCCTGCTCAAGTGGGCGGAATACCCCACCGACTGGGACCCCAGCACCGATACCCGGCTTCCCATCTGGGAGGCCCTGCACCAGCTGATCCGCGCCCATCGGACCGGGGGCGACCTAGCTGCGGGCGCGGTGACCGCCGCCATCCCCGGGAAGGTCGAGGCCATCCGCCAGTTGGCCTATCGGCTCTATACCCTGTGCGAGCGTCAGGGTTGGGCCGATGATGCCCGCGCCTACAATGAACTGATCAGCTCCTGGAGTGGGATCGAGTCGGCGACCAGCAGCGCCCAACCCCTTCAACGCAGCCTGTTTGACACCTAAGACCTGCCAGCCATGGGGAAGGTCTGCGCCATGAACGTCAAAAATGCTCACCAATATGACGTTTTTTGCACCGATCACATCTTTTCCCCTGCAAAACCAAGATTTGACCCGCGCGCAAACCCTGCGCAATTGCCTCCGAGGATCACCCAATGCTGAAGCCCTGGCGTGAGATTGCCGTTCCCCATTCCGATGTCCTGGTGGGCAAGACCCAGCAGGCCGAGTTTGCCGCTGACCTGATGGCTGTCCACAACGGCCAAGCTATGCCGATGTACCAGAACGCCAGCCAGTTCTACCAGCGCACCTTCATCACCGAGGGCATGCGCCTGCTGCTGACCTCTGTTGCTCAGCGCCTGAACGGCCAGGGCGGCGATCCTGTCATCCAGCTCCAGACGGCCTTCGGCGGCGGCAAGACCCACACCCTGTTGGCGGTCTATCACTTGGCCAAGCGGGACTGCGCCATCAAGGATATGCCAGGTGTCGCCGAGCTCCTGGACCGGGCCAAGCTGGTGGATGTCCCGGCCAGCCGCATCGCCGTGCTGGATGGCATCGCGATGGCTCCCGGCCAAATTTGGGACCGGGGTGGTGTGCAGGTCCGCACCCTCTGGGGTGAGATGGCTTGGCAGCTCGGGGGGGTCGAGGGCTACGCCATGGTGGAACAGGCCGATGTGAACGGCACCTCCCCGGGCAAGGAGATCCTGGAGAAGCTGCTCAGCAGGTTCTCGCCCTGTGTCCTCCTGCTGGATGAGCTGGTGGCCTATATTCGCCAGTTTGCCGAGAAGTCGTTGCCTTATGGCGGCACCTACGACACGAACCTCTCTTTCATGCAGGCCCTCACCGAGTCCATCAAGCTGGTGCCCAATGCGATCCTGTTGGTCTCCTTGCCGGAGTCCGAGGTCGAAGCGGGAAGCCAGAAGGGCCTGGCAGTCCTCAAGGCTATGGAGAAGACCTTTGGCCGAATCCAGGCACTCTGGAAGCCTGTGGCGACCGAGGAAGCCTTCGAGATCGTGCGGCGCCGACTCTTTGAGCCCATCCAGGCTCTGGGAGAGCGGGATGCGGTCTGCCGGGCCTTCGCCGACCTGTACAAGCAGGAAGGCACCAAGGTTCCCAGCTCCACCCACGAAGCCCGCTACTACGACCGTCTGGTCCAGGCCTATCCCATCCATCCGGAGGTCTTTGACCGACTCTACGAGGACTGGTCAAGCATCGAGGGCTTCCAGCGCACCCGTGGGGTGCTGAAGCTGATGGCCCGAGTGATCCACAGCCTCTGGCAGGGGCAGAACGCCGACCTGATGATCATGCCGGGCAGCATCCCCCTGCATGACAGCCTGGTCAGGGGGGACTTCATTTATCACCTCCAGCCCGGCTGGGATCCCGTCATGGAGCGGGATATCGACGGAGAGCGGGCTGAGACCACATCCCTGGAGAACAAGGAAACCCGGTTTGGGGCCATTCAGGCGGCCCGCCGGACGGCCCGCACCATCTTCCTCGCCACAGCCCCAAGCTCGACCACCACCAAAAAGCCCGTGACCCAAGGTGTGGACCGAGCCCATGTTCTGCTGGGCTGCCTCCAGCCTGGGCAGACCTCCTCGGTCTACTCGGATGCCCTGAACCGTTTGGTGGATGTCACCCACTACCTCCACACGACCGGAGACAAGACTCAGGAGCACACGCTCTTCCGCTTCGATACCCGGGCCGGGTTGCGGCGCGAGATGGAAGACCGCAAGCGCCGCTTTGATGATGCGCAGGATCTCCGGCCCAAGCTCTTTGCGGCTACCCGTAAGCAGGTTGAGACGCAGACCTATTTCGACGCGGTGCACACCTTCACGGCCCATGGCGATGTGCCGGACGATTCTGGCCTGCGCCTGGTGGTGCTGCCGCTGGAGCGTTTCTACAGCCGGCAGATGACCCAGGTGGCCTTCGACGAGATCCTGGACTACGTGCGCAGCAACGGCCAGCGCCCCCGCCACCGAGGGAACCGGCTGGTCTTCCTGGTGGCCGAGCACGACCTGACGGCTCGCCTGAAGGATGCCCTGCGTACGGCTCTGGCTTGGAAGTCCATCGTGGAGGACGCCAAGAACCACAAGCTCAACATTGACCTGCTCCAGATGAAGCAGGCCGAAAAGGAACTCCAGACCGCCGAGGATGTGCTTCCCCGCGTGATCCGGGAGTGCTTCAAGTGGTTGCTTTGCCCCGTCCAGCACACCCCCACCGGGAAGATCGAGGTGGAAGCCTTCCCCGTTAACACGTCGGGGAGCAGCCTCGGTGGCGAGATCGAGCGGGTCTGCCGCGAGAACGAACTGGTGATCGAAACCTGGTCCCCCATCCACCTCGCCAAGCACCTGAAGAACCTCTACTGGAAGGAGGATCGCCCCACGGTTGGTGCCTTGACCTTCTGGGAGGACAGCCAGAAGTATCTCTACCTGCCCCGGCTGAAGAGCAAGCAGGTGCTGGAGCAGGCCATCGTGAAGGGCTGCGCCAGCCAGGACTTCTTTGGGACAGCCATGGGCGAGACCGACGGCAAGTTCCTCGGCTTCCAGTTCGGCAGTTCCAATGTTCAGCTCGATGACACCCTGCTACTGATTGAACCTGAGGCGGCCAGGTCGTACGAGGCCGCCTTGAAAAAGGCCAAGCAAGAAGCTGCGGCCAAAGTGCAGGCACCTGCCGAAGGCGTCGCACCTGCAGAGTCCACCGGCACTACTCCGGCGCCAGCCAAGTTGGAGGACATCTGGAACAAGCCGACCACCGAAGCGCCCCTGGAACCCACTCCCGCAGCCCAGAAGAAGGCTTCCGCCTTCTTTGGGGAGGTGGACGTGAAGGCAGGCACCGCCAAGGCGACCCTGATGGTGCTTGCGGAAGAGATCATCAGTCTGCTCAACCAGGATCCCAAGGGTACCGTCAAGGTGCGCCTGAATATCGAGGCCGAATTCCCCGAGGGAGCGCCGGACTTCATCAAGCGTGGAGTGTCGGAGAATGGGGCGCAGCTTGGAGTGAAGGGGACGTGGGAGTAGCGCCTTTTTTCGATGCTACCGTATGAATTTGGACAGATGTCGGTTTGACATCGCGATATTGGGGGCTAGGGTATGGCTGAAATTGAGGCTGGCAAGCCAGGTAAAAGCTTCCTGAATGGGGCTGAATGGGTGCGCGCGGACTTTCACCTTCATACACAAGTCGACAAGGAATTCACGTACACAGGTGAAGCCAACTACTACAATAGTAACTATATAGATGCATTAGAGAAGGCTGGCATTCGCCTTGGTGTTATCACCAATCACAACAAATTTGACTACGCCGAGTTCAAAGCACTTCGCGCCACAGCAAAAAAGAAGGGAATAGGCATCCTGCCTGGTGTAGAGCTATCTGTAAACGATGGGTCCAATGGTATTCATGTGCTCATAGTCTTTTCGGATCAGTGGATTTCAGATGGAAATGATTATATCAATCCATTCCTGACTGTGGCCTTTGAGGGGAAGATACCAGCCCACTATGAGAATGAAAATGGACGTTCATCGCTCTCTCTAGTTGAAACAATACGTACGCTTGAGAGGCAGCACCGAGACTTTTTTCTTGTTTTTGCACATGTCGAGCAAAATAGTGGGCTCTGGTCGGAACTTGATGGTGGTCGTATAGAGGACCTGGGGAAAGATGAATTTTTCAGGTCTCGTAATTTGGGCTTTCAAAAGGTCCGAACTCACGATGGAGCAGGGAAGGACAAACCATGTCGCACCAAGGTGAAGGAATGGCTTGGAGATTTTTATCCCGCTGAAGTTGAAGGCAGCGATCCAAAGGCCCTTGGCCAAATTGGCGAAGGCAAAATGTGCTATCTGAAGCTTGGGGAATTCTCCTTCGAAGCTGTGAAGTTTGCATTATTCGATCATGCGCGCCGCGTCAGGCTTTCTCCGCCCGAGCCGTGCAATACTGCGGTAATCCACCAAGTCGCCTTCGAGGGGGGAATGCTCGGCGGAACCTGCGTGCCCCTGTCGCCCTCCCTGAACTGCCTCATCGGGCCCAGAGGCAACGGGAAGTCCGCTGTGATCGAGTGCGTGCGCTTCGCCCTGGGCATCCGGGAGGATGCCGACAGTGTGTACAAAACGGGCTTGGTGGACCGCATACTGGAACCTGGCGGGAAGGTGCTGCTCCAGGCCAGGGATGAGCACGGAAGGGCGATCCGGGTGGAACGAGGGCGCTCGGGAAGACCTGTTGTTTTCGTTGAGGATATTCCTCACGAGGTCAGCCCCGAATCCTTACTCAAGGACATTCTCTACTTCGGGCAGAAGGATCTGTGCAGCCGCTCCGAATCCTTCGACGAGAGCTTCTTAGACAAGCTCCTCGCTGACCGCCTCGAAGCCCAGCCCCAGGAGGAGGCCCGTCTAGTGGAGGGGGTCAAACAGGCTGCCTTCCAGCTCAAGGAGACGATCGATGTTGCCGAGAAAATCGCCAGTCTACAGAGGGAAAAGATCGAGCTGGAAGTGCAGCTCCAAATCTTTGTAGACAAGGGTGTGGACAAGACACTGGAAGAGATGACGCGGTTCGACGCGGATTGTCAGGCGGTTCAGGGCTGGCAGGAGGAATTAACGCTGCTTGGGAAGCAAATCAAGGGGGTTGCAGACTGGGAAGCGGCGGACCGCGCCTTCCCAGTCCTCCGATCTAAGCGCACTGAGGTTATCCGGGATGACATCTCCCTGGCGAAGACCCGGTCGGACGAGGCCAAAGCCTCCGCGGAGGCATCCCTGGGCTCTCTGCGGGATGCCTTTACCATTTTGACAGAGGCTACCAAGAAGCTGATGCCGATTCAGGGAGAGATAAAGGCTGAGGTTATAGCTCTCCAGCAGTCGTTAAACGAGCCAAAGCTCGACTTGGATGTTTTTAGAAAAAAAAAGGCTCGCCTCGAGCAGCTAAAGAAGCAGCTGGAGGACGGAGCCCAGCGGGCTAGCACTGAACAGTCGGGACGGGAGTTGTTGGAGAACGCCGCGGAGCAACTCCATGCATTCTGGAAGGAACGTTTTCTGGAACGAGAACGTGAAGTCCGCATGCTGGAGCACGAACTCCCGGAGGAAATCCGTATACAGACTACATTCAAGGGGAAGAGAAAGGCCTTCAGCGAATTCTTGCGGGCCACAATGAAGGGTAGTGGTTTACAAAGTTCGTCCTACGAGATGCTTCTGGATGCCTTTGTTGATGGACGGGAACTTTACCAGGCCCGCGGTGAACTGGAGAAAACCCTCAAGTCAGAATCGGCTACAGCCAAAGTCAAGGCCGCGCTACTCGATCAGTCCGGGGAGTTCCTAACCCTTCGCGTACCTGATACAACGGAAATCATCTACCAAGAAAAACCCCTTGGAGAATACTCCCTAGGCCAACGGGCAACCGTGATCCTCCATGTCCTTATGCATCTCCGCCGCCACCCCGTGATCCTCATAGATCAGCCGGAGGACGACCTCGACAATGAGACACTTTATAGCCACTTCATCCGGCAGCTCCTGGACCGCAAAGAGGAGACTCAATTTGTCTTCGCAACACACAACCCGAATATCCCAGTCTTGGGTGATGCCGAACAAACGATTGTCTGCCAGAAGGACGCAGAGCAGTTCCACTTCTCGCATGGAAGTATAGACAACAAGCGCATCCAGCGCAGGATTGTTCAGGTCATGGAGGGCGGCGAGGAAGCGTTCCGACGAAGAAGGGAAATCTACCAGCTATGGAAGAGTATGGACTGAGGGGCCGACTCCACTGAGGGAAGGTATTACCCACAGTTTAAGCGCGACTCCTCAGCCAAGGCCCCGACTTTCTCAATCCCACCCTTCCGCCGCCCGGAAGCTGTGCCAGCTCTCCCGCCCCAGGACCATGTGATCCGCCAGGGGCACGCCCAGGCTCTCGCCAGCGGAACGCAGGCGGTTGGTCAGGAGGCCATCCTCCCTAGAGGGGGTAGGGTCCCCGGATGGATGGTTGTGCCAGGCCAGGGCGCTGGTGGCACCGAAGCGGAGGGCTTCCCGGAAGAATTCCCGGGGGCTCACCAGGCAGGCGGTGGCGGTGCCGTGGGCCAGCACTCGGTCGGCGAGGAGCTCGCCCTTGGCGTTGATGGCCAGCATCCCGAAGCGCTCCTCGGTCCAACCCTGGACCTTGGGCAGGAGGTAGGTCCCGGCGGCCCGAGGGGAGGTGATGCGGGGGCGCTCAAAGCTCCGGGTGGAGCGGCGGTGGACCTCCTGGAGGACCGCAAAGCGGGCCATCTCAGCTTTGCTGAGACCCAGACCCTGGAGCTCAGCAGGTCCCATGGCGACCAGGCGCCCCAGGTTCTCTACCTGGCGGAGGATTTCCTCGGCGCGGCCGGGGCGGACGCGGTTGAGCATGGCCTCGATGATCTGGGCATCCGAGAGGGATTCGGGGCCGTAGAGGGCCACGCTCTCGGCGACGGGGGAGGGGCGGTGCTGGGTTCCGCTGGAAGGAAGCGGCTGGTCGAAGAGAGGGAGGCTGGAAGGGGTCATGGCTTATCTCCGTGCCCACCGGTTCGGGGCACGAAAACGCCGGGGTCCCCCGCTCCCCAGGGCCGGACCGGGAACGCACCGGGAACCGGGTAGAGAGCGGGTAGAACCGCCGTGGCGCGGGATCAGGACGACCGGCTGTGCCTGAACCGGAATGGGCAGGGAAGCCCTATCCTCGAGCCCCCTCTCTAACCCAAGGAGAGGCCCAACCGCCTCGCCGCCTTCTGGCGATAGGCTCCCCGGTTGCCCGAGTGGCTGACCATGTGGTCCACGCACTCCTCCAGGTCAAAGCCATGCTCCTCGAAAACCCACCTCACGGACATGAAGTCGGCGCTGTCGGGCGGCAACAGGACTGCTGCACGAAATGTGGCCAATTGAGCACCCCACTCCAGCCCCTGCGACAGGAGCGCCCGCGCCATATCCGCGGGGGTCACCCCCCGATCCAGGAGCAGCTTGGCGACATCAGGCCAAGGGTGCCCTTCCCCATGCATAGACGCGGCCAGATCGATGAGAGCCTGCAGTTGACGGGTCATAACCAGTCCTCCTCGGAAAGGGGCGGGTTCCCAGCCCCAGGGGTTGTCGAACGGGATGAGTGGGACGGTTGGGACGGTTGAGCCGGGGGGATCCCCAACTCCACCCTCGACAGGGACTCCAGGCCAGAGGGCATCGGTTCCGTCTCTGCCCCCTCCTCCGGGATAGACATCAGTTCCTCGTCCCCTGGGGTGGCAACCTCTTCCAAGGCCTTCGCGGCAAGGGATTCAGCCTCCTCCCAGGGGTCTCGGGCGGCAACAGGGTCACCCAGAGGAGTCCGGGGAATGTCCAGGCTCAGCGGCAGCCAGTAGGTGTAGCCGTTCGACCTGGCGATAGCCGCCCGTTCATCAGACCATCTCCCCCAAGCATCGACGGGCACCAGATCCACAGGGCTTTCAGTCTCCTTCGTGTGAGGAGGATGGCCCTTGGTCACCCGAATCCACCGCCCGAGCACCCGCGTCAGCAGCTCGCGAGATTCCTCCTCGGCATTGCGGCAAAGCCAGATCTTCGTCCCGAAAGACTGGGCCACCGCCTGCCACTGATCTCCGTAGGTGTCCTTCAGCAATCCGAGGGTCTGCAGGCCCGCGACAAAGGACACCCCCTTGCTTCGCAAGAGGATCAAGCTTCGGACGATGTTAGGCATCCGTCCGGCATCACCGAACTCATCAAGAAGAAGGACGATCCTTGAAGCCCCCTCAGGACGGTTCCGGAGCCGCCCCAACGCCATCGCCCAAAAGAGATGCACCGGGGCCCGCAAGGCATCCGAGTCTTCGCAGTTCATGACCCAGCCCCCCTGCGCCAGAAAGTCATCCAAAGTAACCGTGCTCCCGCCCTCCGTGATGGCCGCCACCCTCGGCGCCTCCCACCGGGCTAGGGTCGCCACCAGATCCTGCATCACCGGCACCTGGCTCTTCGGCTCAGAGAGCAGATCCCGCCAAATCGGATCCAGGAGATCCAGGAAGGGGTCCAACCGGGTCCGGCGGAGCTCCCGGGATATTTCCTGGATGCTCGGCCAGGGCCTGGCTCGGAGGATGGCGCCGAACAGAACCCGGGAGAGCTCCCGAACCCAGGGGTTGGCGTCCCGTGGATTGATGGGGAACACGTAGTTCGTGATCAAGTCAAAATCCTCCGCCGTGCGTATCTCAGCCATGAAGTTCAGGATTCCACTGCGGGTCTCGTGCCCGCGCACGTCCAGTCCCCACACAGGCAGGTCCGGGAACCGATCCCGCAGCGGGAGCTCGGCCTTGGAGTCCTGGTAGATCCAGGGGACCTCCAGGCTGATCATCATGTGTCCGTATACAGTCGTGGTCTTCCCTGACCCCTGCATGCCGAGCAGGAGGAGGTGGCGGCTCATCACATCCCAGCGCAGGCTAAGCAGTCCCAGGTTTAGGGGCCTCCGCTGGCCGGATCTCAGCACCCGTCGGGCCACCTTCGATCGGTCCCGATAGGCAAGCAGGACACAGGTGGGGCGCCCTCCGCCGACCTTCTTACCATCCACCACATCCCAGCGGCCAAAATCCTCCGGGAGGTCCCGAAACTCAGCCTCGGGCCGCCCGGCACCTCGTTTCAAATGCCTGGGATGGCGATCCCATAGCATCCAGCCCACCATGGCAGCCACCAGGAGCCCCACCGAAAGCCAGGGAAGCCGCCGGGGATCGTCCGCGATCCAGAGTCGGAAGGACAGGCCCTGGCTGACCGACTCGAGGAGGAAGCCGGACCCGACAAACACCCCACACAAGGGAAGCATCCCTGGATGGGAACGGGCCAGGACCCATCTCGTCCAGGGTGCGTGCGCCTGAGCCAGCCAAAGCCGGGGATCGGTGCGCCGGATGACCTGCCACCGAACCAGGTAGGCCCCCGCCCCCCAGACCCCAAGGAGGACGAGCAGCCATCCCACGACCTGCCAGGTGGCCAAAAGGCGAAGGATGCCCTGCAGGCTCATCGATCTACCTCCAACCCACGCGTCCTGGGCTGGACGACCCGGCCCAAGTCCGAGGCCAGACACAGGGCCAGCGAAAGCGGCGAAGCGGGGATAATTCCAATCACCTGCAGGGCACGACGCAGCTCAGGAGGCAGCGCCTGAGTCACCAGCCGTGTCGGATCCCCCCCGATTGCCGCCGAAACAGCCCGAAGCTGGAAGGGGATCACTTCCCGAGCAGCCTGCTCTCCCAGGCGGGCAACGCCCTGGACCGCATACTTGGCAGTCTGCATCCCGCCCCACGCAGCTTCCCGGGATGCCATGGCCAGCTCCTGCCCAGCCTGCCGCAGACCCTCTCCCAGGCTCGCCCCCCCGGTGAAGGGGGCGGCCACCAGCGCCGCAGCCAGGGAGGCACTTCCTCGCACCCCATGAAGCCCCGCCCTGGCGGCTGTCTTGGCGGCCTCCATGGCAGTCTTGATGGCCACCTGAGCGGAGGCGGAAGCCAGAGTGACCGTCACCCTCGCCCCGGTGCGCACAGGGCGGGGAACCCCCATTTCACGAAGCGCCGCATCCACCGCCGTCCTGGACACCTTGCCCACCCCACCGACGACCCGGCTTGCCTCCCGGCCAGACGCACCGATGGATTGGCTGAGGCGGACCTTAACCTCCTGCATCTGGCGATGCTGTTCACGCCGGTCCAGGCGCCGAAGGGCCGAAGTGCGCCGGAACTCGGCTCGTTCCTGCTCCACCCGGTGTTCGGGGCTTCCAGCGCCCCCCCTGGCCTCATAGCGCGCCTCGATAGTCGAGAGCTCCAACAAGTAGCGCTGCTCGATCCAGTCCCTGCTCTTCAGCTCGAAGGATCGACCCATCTCGGATTTCTTCGCCGGAGCGGCTTCCCTCGCAGCCTCCCGGCGCGCCCGCTCGTGCGCCTGCTGACGCTGGATCAATGCCCGGAGCTCATCACGTCGGGCAAGGAATCGCCGATGGGCCTCCCAATCCTGGATCTGTCCCTCGCGACGGAAGAACTCTCGGTCCCAAGCCCGCTGCACCTCCCCATGAGGCCCCAACACGCCCTCCGGCTGAGTCCCCCCGATCGCCAAATGGAAGTGGAACCGTCCATCCTGCTCATGAAGAGCCAGGAGATACGGCCTGCCCTTGGAACAGGACTTGGCCACTCGGTGCCCGGCCTCCAGGGCGGAGGTTTGAGGACTCCCTGGCTGGCGGGCCTCGACCACTGCGCACTCGGCACGGCTCGGGGCGATGATGATCTCGAAGTACTCGGCTTGAGCGCCGAGGACTCCAATGGCCTCTTCAACGGGTAGTGCGCTGCCGTCTGGCCCCGAAAGCACAACGCCGTCCCGGTCGTGCTCGGAAGCGAGGTAGTGCACCCGCCGATCGAACCGGGCGGGAGTCATCCGGCCGAGCCGACCTGGCGTGAACCCAGGACAGATGATCGGCATCAGGCCTCCCCTCGAAGGGCCTGCATCTTGGCTTTGGCGGACGCGGCGATCTCCGACGCCCTGGGACTCGTCTCGACGATGCCGAGCAGGTGGGCATAGACGAGCTGGGACAGGCCAAGGATCCCAGCCTGGGCCTGAAGGATCTGCGCCTCCCGCTCGGCCTGGCCATTCTCCACACTACGGAGGATGGCCACCAAGGCTTCGATCCGGGTTGCCAACCGGGCCTGCTGCTCCTGGACAGCCACCAGAGAGCGGGCAAGTGCATCCAACTGGGTTCCGGATTCATCCTCGAACTCCCGCAAGCGGAGCTCAGCGAGGAGGGTCCGCAGAGCCTGGGTGAGGGAGCATCCCTGCCGGTCAGCCCAGGATTCCAAGGCGGCGTAGGCCTCATGGCCCACGCGGGCATGCACCACGCTTTGGGTGCGGGGTTTTGCCTGCTCCCTCATGGCATTTCCTCCGGGTGGTTGCATGGATGGGCCCAGAGGGGACCGGCAACGCCCATTCTTGGTGCGGCCCAATCCTCGGCAGAGCCTGGCCTTACGCCGAAGGCGCCACAGTCATGCGCCACGCAGAACTTGCCACCCTTCGGGTCGATCATAGATCGCCTCCCCAACACCAGCCTTTCCATACACATATCGAAATTTCGACCTAGCGCAAGGGGGGGAAGAAAAGTAGTTGCTCGACGAGGCTTGGCGACGAAAAGTTTTTCTGGATCCGGGAGAGGAAGAGGAGAACCCAGGTCGGGGCACCTCCTCCCCATCCCCTCGTCCCAAGGCATCCAGGCAAGGTGCATCAGCAGGACGCAGGTGCACCAAAAGAGGCGCCCCCTCCAGATGGGTTCCATTCGCCCGCAGTGCCGTGACCCAGCCCCGCTTTGCTGGCGGGCTGCCGAATTCAAAGCGCGCTAAAGCTCTCCAACCCTCAAGATGCCCCGCAATGCCCAAATCCAGTGTGGCTCCACATTTGTAGAGTCAAACTAGAGTCAAAAAGCAAAACGGCCACCTTTTGGGTGGCCGTAAGTCTTGCAAGAGCTGGTGGTTCCTCCCGGGCTCGAACCGGGGACCCTCTGATTAAGAGTCAGATGCTCTAACCAACTGAGCTAAGGAACCGTCAGAGCAGGATTCAGTCTATCACCAGCAGCGAGAAAAGCAAGCAAAAATGCGGCGCCGGATCAGAAAGAAGGCATCTGCATGGCTTCACGGACCTGCACCATGGTCTCCTGGGCAACGGCCCGAGCCTTGGCACTGCCATCCCGCAGGATGTCCCGCAGACCATCGGGGTTGGCGAGGTGGGCCTCGATCTTCTCCCGCACCGGTTCAACCCGGGCAATCACAGCATCCGCGAGGCGCTTCTTGCAGTCGAAACAGCCGATGCCTGCGCGACGGCACTCGGTGTTCACCTCCTCGCAGGTGGCGGGGGTGCTGAAGAGCTTGTGGAACTCAAACACGTTGCAGACGCTGGGGTTCCCTGCATCAGTCTTGCGGACCCGGGCGGTGTCCGAGGCCATCTGGCGGGTGCACTTCTGGAGGATCACCTCCGGCGTGTCCCTCAGGTAGATGCAATTCTCGTAGGTCTTGGACATCTTGCGCCCGTCGAGGCCGGGTACCTTGGCCGCCTGGGTCAGCACCGCCTGGGGCTCGGGGAAGATCTCGGTTTCGTAGAGGAAGTGGAAGCGGCGCAGGACCTCTCGGCAGAGTTCCAGATGGAAGAGCTGGTCCTCACCCACGGGCACCTTGTTGGCCTTGTAGATGACGATGTCCGCCGCCTGAAGCAGGGGGTAGCCCATGAAGCCGTAGCTGCCCAGATCCGCCACGGAATTCTGGAGCTTCTCCTTGTAGGTGGGCACCCGCTCCAGCCAGGAGAGGGGAGTCATCATGGAGAAGAGGAGGTGCAGTTCAGCGTGCTCCTTCACCAGGGACTGCATGAAGATGGCCGAACGGTTCGGATCCAGGCCAGCGGCCAGGAAGGTGGCGGTGACCTCGAGACAGGCCGGCAGGATCTCGCCCACCTTGTCGAACTTGGAGGTCAGGGCGTGCCAGTCCGCGATCATGTAGAAGGTCTGGTAGTCGTCCTGGAGCTTGACGTAATTCTCGATGGCCCCCACGAGGTTGCCGAGATGGAGGGAACCGGATGGCTGGACGCCGGAAAGCACACGCTGCATGAATCAGACTCCAAGGATGAGACGGGCAAGGGGGTTGATGTAGACCAGTTCCGCCAGCATGAAGAAGGGCCCGAGGATGTATTTCAGGGCACCCACCATGAAGAGCACCAGCAGGATAATGGTGATGGTGGGCTGGGCCCGATCGAAGGGAGCCAGCCAGCGGAAGGGCAGGAAACCGCGCAGGATGCCTGCGCCATCGAGGGGGCCGAAGGGGATCAGGTTGAAGATCGCAAGCCCGAGGTTGATCCAGACCAGATGTCCCAGCAGGGTCAGCACCAGGACCTGCCCGGCGGGGAGGCCGGGGATCTTCAACAATTCCTCCACGGGATAACCCATGCTGGCCCCGAGGAGCCCCATGGAGGGAAGGCCGGGGAAGCCCAGCCGGATGTATAGGCAGAGGGCGACGAGAAAGACCAGTGACTGCACAAGGTTGGATGCCGGCCCAGCCGCAGCCACCATGGCATAGCCCACGCGGGCACGGAAGCGGCGGGTAAGCCGAGAGGTATCCACCGGCACGGGCTTGGCCCAACCCAGCACGTTGAAACCACTGATGGCACCGATGAGGGGCATCAGCACGGTCCCGATCCAATCAATGTGGGCGATGGGATTCAGGGTCATGCGCCCCAGGCGCTTAGCGGTGTCATCGCCCAGGAGATAGGCGGCGGTGGCGTGGGCCGCCTCATGGACACTCAGCGCGAAAAGCACAGCGACATAGCTGATCAGGATGGTGGCGATGGGAAGACTTTCGAACAAAATGACTCCGACGAAGTCCCATGGTACCCCATGGAACCGACGAAATCGGCGCAGCGATCCTAAATGACGATCTTCTCCGTCACCAGCGCCCCCTCCCGGAAACGGTTCCACCGGAGGGGTGTGATGTCGTGGCTCCGGCTTCGTCCCTC